>PXAW01000618.1 GCA_003567055.1 Hyphomicrobiales bacterium | reverse complement strand
GCAACGGCACGCGGTTCGAATTCGAATGCTACGATATCGGCCATCTCTACACCCTGGCCCATTTCCTCGATCGCGGCCTCGTCAAGCCGCCGCTCTTCGTGCAGAGCGTGTTCGGGATTCTGGGCGGGATCGGCCCGCATCCCGAGGATGTCGCCCATATGAAGCGCACCGCCGACCGGCTGTTCGGCAAGGATTACAAATGGTCCGTGCTGGGCGCCGGGCGCAACCAGATGCCGATCGCGGCCATGGCGGCGGCGATGGGGGCGAATGTGCGCGTCGGGCTCGAAGACAGCCTCTGGATCCGCCCGCGTCAGCTCGCCGAGAGCAATGCCCAGCAGGTCAGGCAGGTGCGCGGCATCATCGAGAATCTCGGCCTCGAGATCGCCACGCCCGACGAAGCGCGTGAAATGCTCGCCTTCAAGGGCGGCGATGCGGTGAATTTCTAAGCGCGCATCGAAGCAGATCCGGCGCGGCGAGATCACATGACAACGCCGCGCCGGCCCGCCTTTGCCGCAGGGGGCTTCAGCTCAGAATGGCGTAGACGAAACGGGCGCAGACGATCGCAAGGAAGATGCCGAAGGCGACCTCGAGCTTGCGCTTGGGCCAGGCATGGGCGAGGTTCACGCCGATCTGCGCGGTCAGCAGCGTCGTCGGCACGACCAGGGCCAGCCCGAGCAGCGAGACGAATCCCAGCGCATCGGGCGGCAGGCCCTCGCGGCCCCAGCCGGCATAGATATAGCCGAGCGCGCCGGGCACCGAGATCAGCACGCCGAGCCCGGCGGAGGTCGCCACCGCCTGGTGGATGCCGCGATTGTGCAGCGTCATGATGATATTCGAGATCTGCCCGCCGCCGATCCCCATCAGCGCCGAGAGCAGACCGATCAGTCCGCCATAGGCGCGCAGAGCGAGCCCCTTGGGCAGATCCATGGCGACGCGCCATTTTTCATTGCCGAAGAGCAGCTTGATCGCATTCACCCCGGCCACCATGATGAAGACCAGCATGAACACCCAGGGATCGGCATAACGCGCGATCACGCTGCCGGCGACCACGCCCAGCACAACCGGCACCGCCCAGGCGCGCAGCACGCTCATATCTACCGCGCCCTTGAGATAATGCCCGCGAAACGAGCGGATCGAGGTCGGGATGATGATGGCGAGCGAGGTGCCGACCGCGAGCGGCATGCGCACCTCGTCATCGATGCCCAGAATGCCGAACACCTCGAACAGGATCGGCACGATCACCGCCCCGCCACCGACACCGAAGAGCCCGGCCAGCACCCCCGTCAGCGCCCCCGCGGCAAGAAGCGCCACGGCGAGCATGGCAAGATCGGCAATCGGCAAACCGTTCATCATGGAAAGACCATCCGCAGAATGTTGTCTGGCGCTCTGTGCGCTTTTTCACGCGACGAGGCAAGCTTCGGAGCCGCCAGAGCGGCTTGGCGGTTTTGCAGGTGCTTGGCGGTTTGGCGGTTTGGCGTGGAGGGGATCCATACGAGAAGACAATTGCAGCGGTATTGATCGATCAGGCCCGACGCCGGGACAGCGGCGATTGATGGCTCTGCGTCACGGCAGCCAGTGCTATCTCTATGCCAGCGCAAAGGCGTCAACCGACCGACGAACCAGCAATACAAGAAGTATATATTATATCTATTTATATAATAAAGTATTATACTTGATATTTTTTAAGCATGCGATTATAGAAATCTCATTTTTAATTCTGAATTCATGCATCCCGAATTCATGCATCCCGTTGATTCAAGCATTGCCCGGAGTTGCGACCATGGTGAGTATCGGCCAGCCTTTTTCCCCGCATTCGTCCCATCCTCAGAGCAAGGGCCCTGACGAGGCGTTCGATCTCCCCAGAAAGGGCTTGTCCAGTCTCGATTCAGGTTCGAATCTGGCATTCGTCGAGCCAGGACGCGAAACGAACCCCAATCTGCTCCGTGGCGTCGCGAATTTGCTCGAGGCTGGCATCCGCGGTGTCGCCGCGCTTGCCGGCTACGTCGTCGGCATCGGCTCGCAACTCCTGCGAGAACTTCTGTCCAACCCCACGGCGGATACGCGTGAGCTCGTCCGGATCATACGCGATCTCGAGGCGCAGGGGCTGGACATCGACAGCGCCGTCGCCCTGCGCGAGCTGCCGAACGGCGATATCGGCGTCTACGCCATACATGACGCCGATGATCCATTCCCCGAACTCCTCGCCATCATCAAACCGGATGGCGAGATCATAACGCAGGCGTCAGCGGGGCGCCCTGCCACCCCGCTGATCCCGGATGATTTCAATCGGCTTCCGACGTCTGGCCCGGGCGACACCCCGCCGAACAATCCGCCGCCGCCTCCGGGCGACGAATCCGGCGACCCGAGAAACGTGTATATACCGCAAATGCCGGACGATGGGACCGAGCCGGAATTCCCGCAGAGCGAGGTTCCGGTCACCGACCCGAACGTGCTGTCGCCCGAGGCGCAAGAAAAAATCGATGACCTCAATGCACAGCGCCATGCGCTGAAGGAGCGGATCGCGAAGATCCAGGGTGAGATCGATCGCCTCGGTGACGAAGTCGCACAAATGGAAGCCGCGCAGCGCAGGATCGCCGAACAGGGGCGCCTGCGCCAGGAAAGCCGGAATATCATCACCGGTCTGGAGCGCGAGATCAGTGGCGGCAGTCTCAACTCCCTGATCGGCGGGCCCCTCTCAGACCCGCAGCATATCGAGGCCCTCGCAGAAGCCGTGTTCGCGAAAGCCGCCGAGTTCGAGGCCGAGGGCGAGTATGAAAAGGCACTCGCACTCATCGAAGCCTTCCTCGACCGCTACGAAGCTCATGCAACAGAAGTCCCGGGCTCTCCCCCACCGCATGGCGGGTCGCAGGCTGGATTCGAAAGGTACTTCCATCGAATCGAGGAAGAGTTGAGAGAAGCAATCAGGCGCAGCCTCGGTCATTCGAGCTTCACCGATGGGACTGATCCGATCCAGGAAGTCATTGAAAAGCACGGAATTTCAGCGCAGATCATGCTGCATGCTCTCGCTGCCCTGATGGCTCCAGAGGAGATTGCCAGCCTTCCGGCTTGGCTCCTTTCCGCACCCTCGACAGCGATCGCCAACGAAATGCGCAACCTGCATCCCAAGATGGCTGCGGCTCTCGTAGCCGTCCTTGGCGACCGGCTGGCGAATCTGCCGCAAATCTATCGGATCGCTCTCGCCGCTTCGCTTGCCGAAGGTGACAAGGACGACCCCCTGATCGCGCGAGCAATCGAAATGCTCGAAGCCGTCGCTTCGGGGACCGAACTCTCGCCGGAACTGAATCCTCTGTGGCCTGACGCAGAGACGTTTCTCACGGAACAGGTCGCCGCCGGCAAACTCACGCTCGAGCAATTCTATCAGCTCAGCGCATTGAACCCGGATCTCCACCCGATCATCCTGATCTATCGGATAATGAAGATGAACCGCGGGGAAGACGTAGAGGATTTGCGCCTTTCCGAGAGTGATCCCATCCCTGAAATCGATCGCTCAGCAGATATCCTGCCACCGGCAAATGTGGTGCATTCGTGGGAGGATATCAGAACCGTCTTGGCGGAATTCGGGATGTATCTTGCTGATACGAGCGAGCTCGCGGAGCAGTACAACCTCGCACAGCATTCCGAAGCGGAAATGTGCGCCATCATCAATGCGGCAATCCCCTATCTCCGTCTCCTCGTGGAAAGACTTCCCGGCGCGCTGGAAGGTCTCTCTATTTCTGTTCATGCCCCGAACCATCGTCCCGCCTACCCGGGAGACCTGGGGCCGTTACTGGGCATGGGAGATACCGAATCAGGCACTATCTTCCTTACCACGATGCTGGACTTCTTCCAGCGCTTTGCAGAGCGCGATTTCGATGGCGCAACGAAATTCATGCTCACACTCCTTCACGAAATCGGCCACGCCTTTCAAGCCAAAGCGCCGGATGAAGCGCGTGACTTCATGAACAATCTGAGCCCGGTGCTCGAGATCCGCGGCGCAGAAAGCTCGAATGCAGGTGAAGATGCCATGCCGATGGACGAGGCACTGAAAATACTGTTCCCGAACGCCTCACCAGCCGAACGGCGCAACCTGCTCTTCGAAGAATACGAAGTCCGGATTGATGACATTGAGCGCATGGCTCTGGAGCAGGCCGGGGAAACAATACCAGACCCCAAAGATTATGCTGGTACGCTACAGGTCTACCGAAGGCTACTCGCCGAAATAACCGACATCTTCAAAATGACGATATCAGGGTACGCTGGTGCAAGCGGAGACGAGTCCTTTGCCGAGTCATTCTCACACTATTGTTCTGATAGGGGATACGAAATTTATCTGGATACATGTCTTCCATTCCACACTGAAAGACCCCGAGGTCCGATGCCACCGAACCTGCAAAGTCTGATGGAGCGCTTATTCTTCTTTGCTCAAAATCGTGATGGTCCCGTAAGCGAAAAACGCTATCCCGAATTCCTTGAGAACTGAGATTAATTCATAATAATATTACGATTTTTGCGACTGACGCAAAATCATATTGCAAGAGTATCGTTTCGTCATGTGGGTACCGGCTGACGGAATGATGCACTAAAGATGAATGCCGTCCCCTCAATCCGCCACGCCCTGCCTGTCGCGCATGCTCATCAGCGTCGCGGTGAGGCGGGCGGCGTGTTTGCGGGTGGGGCCGTCTTCTGCAAACACATCCGCCTCGGCGATGGTGAGGCTGCGGCCCGCCTTGATCACGCGGCCCTGCGCGATCAGGCGGTCGCCCTGCGCGGGAGCGAGCAGGTTGATCTTGAATTCGGCGGTGAGCACGCCCGCACCCGGCGGCATCAGCGTCAGCCCGGCATAGCCGGCGGCGGAATCGGCGATGGTGGCGACGACGCCGGCATGCACGAAGCCGTGCTGTTGCAGGATGTGATCGGCGAAAGGCAACGCAATCTCGACCATGCCCGGCTCGATCCGCATAAGCGTCGCACCGAGCGTCGTCATGATGCTCTGGCGGGCGAAACTCGCGCGCACGCGGCTCTCGAAACCGGCATCGGCGGGGGTGAAAGTCACGCCACATCCTCCTCGACGCGCCGCGCCATCGCCACCGCCATCGCCATGCGCACGTGATCGACCGCTTCGCGCAGGGTATCGAGCCCGGCATCAGGCGCAACCGCATGGGTCGAGAGATGGCGGCGATAGAGCCGCGCACCGGGCTTGCCGGCAAAGAGCCCGAGCATGTGGCGCGTGATCGAGGCGAGCCGCACGCCCTCTTCCAGCTGATGCGCGATATAGGGTTCGAACGCTTCGATCGCCGCGAACGCATCGGCGACCGGTGGCTCGGCTTCACCGAATATCTCCGTATCCACGCGCAAGAGCAGCTCCGGATCCTGATAGGCGGCACGGCCCAGCATGACGCCGTCGAGCGTCACGCCGTCATGCGGGGCGAGCAGCGCGCGCGCCGTGTCGATAGCGCGAATGCCGCCATTGATGCTGACCGGCAGATCGGGATTGTCGGCCTTCAGCGCGAAGACGCGGTCGTAATCGAGCGGCGGGACGTCGCGGTTTTCCTTGGGCGAGAGCCCCTGCAGCCAGGCCTTGCGGGCATGCACCACGATCTCGTCGACGCCCGCCTGCCGGCAGGCGAGGGTGAGCGCGTCGAGCGCCTCGCCCGGATCCTGATCATCGACGCCGATGCGGCACTTGACCGTGACCGGCAGCGACACCGCCGCCTTCATCGCCGCCACGCAATCCCCCACCAGCGCCGGCTCGCGCATCAGACAGGCCCCGAAACGCCCGTCCTGCACCCGGTCCGACGGGCAGCCCACATTCAGATTGACCGCACCATAGCCGTAATCCGCGCAGATCCGCGCGGCGCGCGCGAGTTCCCCGGGATCCGACCCGCCAAGCTGCACGGCGACGGGCTGCTCGGCCTGCGAGAAGCCGAGCAGCCGTTCGCGCGGCCCGTGGATGACCGCCCCGGTCGTCACCATCTCGGTATAGAGAAGCGCCCGCTGCGACAGCACCCGGTGAAACGCCCGGCAATGCCGGTCCGTCCAGTCCATCATGGGTGCGACCGAAAACCGCGCCGCGCGCGCAACATCCTGCGCCGTGACGCACTGCTCCGTGGCGCCTGCGATCTCCTCGTTCTGCGCTGCGAACGGCTCATGCATCGCTGATCGGTTTCCTCGTTTCGCGGGCGGGTCATGCGCTTCCCGCGCGCTATGTGCCGGTTTTCGCTGCTCCGGGCAACCGGTTTCGGTTGCTGCCCGGGCGAGCCCCCTGCGCAGAATCGCCTCGGCACGAGGTTACGGCTCGACCGCCTCGGTCAGTTCCGGATGAGCGCCGGATTCAACCGGATTCTTCCCCGGGATGCCCTCCTTTGCCGGCAACGGTTTCAAGGAATGAGGCAATATGGTCCTGGAATTCGTCGATTGCGGGGCGCTCGACAGGAAGATGCGAGCCGTTGGTCAAGACGACGAATTCCTTCGGCCCCCGCACCAGATCAAAGGCGGCGCGACTGAGTGCGACTGGAGTCCATGCATCTGCCCCGGGATGAACCAGCAGGATCGGGCATCCCGGCGAAATGCCCGAAGCTTTGCGGGCATGCATCGTCCGGAAGAACCGCACAGGCACCCACAGGCGGCCCAAAAGGCGGTCACGCCGGAAATAATCCTGCATTTCCGCATTACCGGACATCGCGCGAAGCGGGGCGGATATCCACAGAGGGAGGGCAATGCGGTCGAAGATTGCGGGAAATATCCTGAACCCAGCCAGCGACAGCTTCCCGAGCCAGCGCCATCGCGCCGCCTGGACGAAGGTGTTCGGATCGCCCATGTCCAGCAATGTCGTTGCGATTACGCCCGCAATCTTGCGCGACTCTTCGGCTGCAAAGACGGCAGTCATTCCGCCGACAGAAGCACCCAACACAACGACGGGCCCTTCTGCGCTATCAGCCATTTCCGCGATCACAGCCGGCCATTCATCATAATTCCAACGAAAATCCGGAGCAGGCTCGGTCAAGCCGTATCCGGGCAGATCGGGCGCAAGTGCCTGCCAGCCTATGCTTGCGGCATAATCCCCAAGCGGTGCCAGAATGCGACCATTTCCCCCGCCGCCATGAACGAGGATCAGTGTTCCCTTGGGTTTTCCGTCAGGCCGCCAATGATCGATATGGACATTGTGCTTGCGGATGCTCTGCCGGGTTTCAGTCGGCTCCCGCGCGATCACGAGGCCGAAGACCCTCTCGAGGATTTCACGGTATTGCTGCCAGGATGGTGTGTTTTCATAGCTTTTCATCTTGCTCTCACATGCATTTGCGAAACCGAGATTGCCTGCCACCGTTCCGGGACCGAAGTGCCTGCACCGGCACCGGCCATCAGATTACCACTGATCTGGCCAATCTCGCGCAATATGCTGATGTCACAACGACGATCACCCTCACCCGTAGCGATTTCTAACGCATGCTGACCGG
>PXAW01000442.1 GCA_003567055.1 Hyphomicrobiales bacterium | reverse complement strand
GTTATCGGGGGTGTCGCTCTCGCTCATGTCGTGTGCCGTGTCCGTGCTTGTGGATGCGTTCGCCGGTGAGGGCGGATCGGCCCGCCCGCCGAGTCGTTTGAGCCAGGATAGCGCCATTGCGCCACGCTCCTCCAGTTCCGTGCTGCGTCTCATGCGAAGATGGTTCGAAACCACCGCGCTGCCAATGGGGTGCGGCTCTGGCTGCGGCAAATCCCCCGTTCCGGGGCGAATTCCGCCGCCGATCATGCCCTGACGGCACAGAAAGCGCAGTTTTGCGCGCGTGCGACGCAAAAACACGCCTTTCGTCTTATCATGAGATGCTTGACCGCCGATTTTTAGCGGTTCACACTCTGTTTTGACGATTTTCAAACTGGACGGGTCCGACGGCTCGACCGATCGTCCAAAAATGTCGAAGTCACGCCGCCGGCATTCGGCCGGCCCGGCGTTCCAGGAGGAGGAAGAAGCATATGGCCAGCGTCACGATGACGGTGAACGGGAAATCCGTGACCGCCGATGTCGATCCGCGTACATTGCTCGCACAATTCGTTCGCGAGCATCTGCGCCTCACCGGCACCCATGTCGGTTGCGATACCAGCCAGTGCGGCGCTTGCGTCGTGCATGTCGACGGCAAGGCGGTCAAGGCCTGCACCATGCTCGCCGTCCAGGCCGATGGCTGCGAGGTCCTCACGATCGAAGGACTCGCCAACGGCGCCGAACTGCATCCGATGCAGGCAGCCTTCCGCGAGCATCACGGGCTGCAATGCGGCTATTGCACGCCGGGCATGATCATGACCGCCGTCGACATGGTGAACCGGCTCGGTTCCGATCTCGACGAGGCGACGATCCGTCACGAGCTCGAAGGCAATATCTGCCGCTGCACCGGCTATCACAATATCGTACGCGCGGTGGAGACCGGGGCGAAGGCGATGACCGAGGGCGGTGCGCGTCAGGCTGCCGAGTGATCGGGCGAGACGATGCCGGTTTCACCCGCCGGGCGCTGCGGATCATCCCGCCGCCGAAAGTCCTTGTCGATCTTTCCATTGCCGCGCCGAAACTGCGCGGGATCGCTCTCATTTGATCATTTTTCGTCAAGCGCTCGCCCAAGAAGCGCTCCGAGGAGGAACACGTCATGACCGGTACCGGAATCGGCGCCCCTGTGCGCCGCAAGGAAGACCAGCGTTTCATCACCGGCAAGGGCCGCTATACCGACGATCTCACGCGTCCGGGACAGGCGCACGCCTATTTCGTCCGCTCGCCGCATGCCCATGCCGAAATCGTCAAGATCGACAAGGCCGCAGCCGAGGCCATGCCCGGCGTGCTCGCCGTGCTCACCGGCGATGATCTCGCCGCCGACAATATCGGCGGGCTGATCTGCGGCTGGATGATCCATTCCAAGGACGGCTCGCCGATGAAGGCCGGCGCGCATCCCGCGCTCGCACAGGGCAAGGTGCGCTATGTCGGCGATCACGTCGCCGTCGTCGTCGCCGAGACGCTGGCCCAGGCCCGCGATGCCGCCGAGGCGGTCGAGGTGGATTACAAACTCCTGCCCGCCATCGCCGATACCGCCACGGCGCGCTCCTCGAAGGTCGTCGTCCACGATGTGGCGCCCGACAACACGGTCTATGAATGGCATCTGGGCGACAAGGATGCGACGGAAGCGGCCTTCAAGAAGGCCAAGCACGTCACCACCCTCGACATCACCAACAACCGCCTGATCCCCAACCCGATCGAGACCCGCGCGGCGATCGGCGAATACGATATGGGGACGGATAACTACACGCTCTACACCACCAGCCAGAACCCGCATGTGGCCCGGCTCGTGCTCTCGGCCTTCATCGGCATCGCGCCGGAGAACAAGCTGCGGGTGATCGCGCCCGATGTGGGCGGCGGCTTCGGCTCGAAGATCTTCATCTATGCCGAGGAAACCGTCTGCGTCTGGGCCTCGAAGAAGGTCGGGCGCCCGGTGAAATGGACCTCCGACCGCACCGAAGCGTTCCTTTCCGACGCGCATGGCCGCGATCACGTCACCCGGGCGCAGCTCGCGCTCGACGATAACGGCAAGATCCTCGCCCTGCGCGCCCATACCATCGCCAATCTCGGCGCCTATCTTTCCACCTTCTCCTCATCGGTGCCGACCTATCTCTACGCGCCGCTGCTCTCGGGCCAGTATGATATCCCCGCGATCTACGCGGAGGTGGACGGCGTCTATACCAACACCGCGCCCGTCGATGCCTATCGCGGGGCAGGGCGCCCGGAGGCGACCTTCGTGGTCGAGCGGCTGGTGGAAGTGGCCGCGCGCGAGCTCGGCATGGATCCGGCCAAGTTCCGCAAGAAGAACTACATCAAGCGCTTCCCGCACCAGACGCCCGTCATCATGAATTACGATGTCGGCGATTACGGCGCCTCGCTGGAAAAAGCGCTGGAGATGGCCGATTACAAGGGCTTCAACAAGCGCAAGCGCGAGAGCGCCAAGAAGGGCAAGCTGCGCGGCATCGGCTTCTCGAGCTATATCGAGGCCTGCGGCATCGCGCCCTCACAGGCGGTCGGCTCGCTCGGCGCCGGTGTCGGCCTGTGGGAATCGGCGGAGGTGCGCGTCAATCCGACAGGTTCGGTCGAGGTGCTGACCGGCTCGCACAGCCACGGCCAGGGCCACGAGACCACTTTCGCCCAGCTCGTCTCCGAGCGCCTTGGCGTCGATATCAACAATGTGAACATCGTCCACGGCGATACCGACAAGGTCCAGTTCGGCATGGGGACCTATGGCTCGCGTTCCGGCGCGGTCGGCATGTCGGCGATCACCCGCGCCATCGACAAGGTGATCGAGAAGGGCAAGAAGGTCGCGGCCTACGCGATGGAGGCATCCGACAAGGATATCGAATTCGCCGACGGCAAATTCTCCGTCGCGGGCACCGACAAGTCGATGGCCTTCGGCGAGATCGCGCTCCAGGCCTATATCGCCCACAAGTTCTCCGGCCAGGATCTCGAACCCGGCCTGAAGGAGGGCGCCTTCTACGATCCGACAAACTTCACCTTCCCCGCAGGTGTGCATATCTGCGAGGTCGAGATTGATCCCGATACCGGCGTGACGACGATCGAACGCTTCACGGCGGTGGATGATTTCGGGGTGGTGATCAATCCGATGATCGTCGAGGGCCAGGTCCATGGCGGCATCGCCCAGGGTGTCGGCCAGGCGCTGCTGGAAAACGCGGTCTATGACGAATCCGGCCAGCTCGTCACGGCGAGCTACATGGATTACGCCATGCCCCGCGCCGATGATCTGCCTTCCTTCGATGTCGGCATGACGGTGACCCCGTGCCCCTCCAACCCGCTCGGCATCAAGGGCTGCGGCGAGGCGGGTGCGATCGCCGCGCCGCCGGCCGTGATCAACGCCATCACCAATGCGGTGGGCCATGAGGATGTGCCGATGCCGGCCACGCCACGCGCGGTCTGGCACGCCATCCACAAGGGCAAGGCGCCGATGGCGGCGGAGTGAGCCTTTCCAGCGATACCGTTCGCGCGGGCGAACAGCCGCCCGCGCGCTCCATCAGGATTTCGGAGAACTGAACCGATGCATGCTTTCGAATATCATCGCCCGAGCAATGTCCGTCAGGCGGCGGCGCTCCTGCAGAAGAACGAGGATGCCAAGATCGTCGCCGGCGGTCATACGCTCCTGCCCACCATGAAACAGCGCCTCGCGGCGCCCTCCGCGCTCGTCGATCTCGGCGCGATGGGCGAGCTGCGCGGCATCGAGAAGAAAGGCCGCGCCGTGGTCATCGGCGCCATGTCGACCCATGCCGACGTCGCGACCTCCGATGTCGTCGCCGAGGCGATCCCCGGTCTCGCCAAGCTCGCCGAACTCATCGGCGATCCGGCGGTGCGCCATCGCGGCACGATCGGCGGCTCGATCGCCAATAACGATCCCGCCGCCGATTATCCCGCCGCCTGTATCGGCCTCGGCGCGACGATCATCACCAACAAGCGCAAGATCGTGGCGGAAGAGTTCTTCACGGGCATGTTCGACACTGCGCTGGACGAAGGCGAGATCATCACCAAGGTCTCCTTCCCCATTCCCGCCAAGGCGGCCTATGCCAAGTTCCGCAACCCCGCCTCGCGCTACGCGCTGGCCGGCGTCTTCGTCTCGAAGCGCGGCTCGGATATCCGCGTCGCGGTGACCGGCGCGGGCTCTGATGGCGTGTTCCGCTGGAGCGAGGCCGAGGAGGCGCTCGCCAAGCGCTTCGCGCCCAAATCCCTCGACGGGATGAGCCCCCCGGCGAGCGGCATGAATACGGATATCCATGCCGATGCGGAATACCGCGCGCATCTCGTCGGCGTGATGGCGCGCCGCGCGGTCGCGGCTGCGACCGGGCGCTGAGCGCGTCGAACGACCCTGACCCCGGATCGGGCGCCCGCCCGGTCCGGGGTATTGTCTCATGCATATGGAAAGAAGCGCGTGCCCGATATCCCCGCCAGCATCGACGATACCCAGAAGCTCCTGCAAAGCGCGGGCTACGTCTCAGATCGCCCGCTCGCCACGGTGCTGTTTCTCGCGCTGCGCCTCAACCGCCCGCTCTTTCTCGAGGGCGAGGCCGGTGTCGGCAAGACCGAGATCGCCAAGGTGCTCTCGCAGGCGCTGGGGCGATCGCTGATCCGGCTGCAATGCTATGAGGGGCTCGACGTTTCCTCTGCCGTGTATGAATGGAACTATGCCGGCCAGATGATGGAGATCCGCCTTGCCGAGGCGACCGGCGAAGCCGATCGCGAGCGGCTGGAGGGGGATATCTTCTCCGAGCGGCATCTGATCAAGCGCGCGCTCTTGCAGGCGCTGGAACCCGATACGGCGGGTCCTCCGGTCCTGCTGATCGACGAGCTGGATCGCACGGACGAGGCCTTCGAGGCGTTCCTGCTCGAAATTCTCTCGGATTTCCAGGTCACCATCCCGGAATACGGCACCGTACGCGCCGCGCATCCGCCGATCGTGATCATCACGTCGAACCGCACCCGCGAGATCCACGACGCGCTCAAGCGGCGCTGCCTGTATCACTGGGTGGATTATCCCGATGCGGCGCGCGAGCTGGCGATCCTGCGCGCGAAGGTGCCGCAGGCGCCCGCGAAATTGTCGAAGGACATCGTCGCCTTCGTGCAGGCCATCCGCAAGGAGGACCTGTTCAAGTCACCCGGCGTCGCCGAGAGCCTGGACTGGGCCTCGGCGCTGGTGGAGCTCGACGCCGTGGCGCTCGATCCGCATCTCGTCTCGGACACGCTCGGGGTGCTCTTGAAATATCAGGACGATATCCAGAAGCTCCAGGGCTCGAAGGCGCAGGAGCTGCTGGACGAAGTCAAGGCCCAGGCGAAGAGGTAAGGCGAGGGGTGGCGCGATGCCGCAAGCGCGGGGCTCGGCCTTTTGCCGTATTGCCCCCAAAGCAAAGCTGCCATAACTCTTGGGAAAGAGACGTCGGCTGCGCCTTGCCGGTGCGGATACGCTTCTGAGCGAGTAACAACGCACGCCACGGGCTGGCCGGAAACGAGCGTGCGGGCTTTGGAGGATTGTCATGGAATATCGCGCGCCCGTACAGGACATGGTCCACATGATGCGCCATGTCGCCGGCCTCGATGAGGCCATCGCGCAAGGCTTGCATCCCGATCTCTCGACGGAACTGGTCGAGCAGATTCTCGAAGAAGCCGGGAAATTCGCCGGCGATGCGATCTCGCCGTTGAACCGGGTCGGTGACGTCAAGGGGCCGAAGCTCGAAGCGGGAGTCGTAACCACGCCACCGGGCTGGAAGGAAGCCTACCAGGCCTGGACAGAGGCCGGCTGGAACGCGTTGCCGGGACCTGACGAATACGGCGGCCAGAACCTGCCGATCCTGCTCAATGCCGCCTGTATCGAGATGTGGAATTCCGCTTCGCTCTCCTTCGGCATCGCCCCGCTCCTGACCATGGGCGGGATCGAGGCGCTGATCATGCATGCCTCGCAGGATCTCAAGGACCGTTACCTCGAAAAGCTCGTCACCGGGGAATGGACGGCGACGATGAACCTGACCGAACCCCAGGCGGGCTCCGATCTCGCCGCCTTGCGTTCCAAGGCGGAGCCGGTCGGTGACGGGACCTACAGGATCTTCGGGCAGAAGATCTACATCACCTATGGCGAGCACGACATGACGGACAACATCGTCCATCTCGTCCTCGCCCGCCTGCCCGATGCGCCGGCAGGGACGAAGGGGATCTCGCTCTTCCTCGTGCCGAAAATCCTGCCTGACGGGACGCGAAACGACGTCTTCTGCAACGGCATGGAACACAAGCTCGGCCTGCACGGTTCGCCTACCTGCACCATGGTCTATGGTGACGAGGGCGGGGCGACCGGCTGGCTGATCGGTGAGGAGAATCGCGGGCTCGCCTGCATGTTCACGATGATGAACAATGCCCGGCTCGGTGTCGGCCTGCAGGGTGTCGCGGCCTGTGAGCGGGCCTACCAGCAAGCGCTCCACTATGCCCGCGATCGCCGCCAGGGGCGTGCCGCCTCGTGGCAGGGTGAGGGGATGGCGCCGATCATCGCGCATCCCGACGTGCAGCGGATGCTGATGACCATGAAGGGGCTGACCCAGGCCTCCCGTGCGATCTGTTACATGACCGCTGCCGCGCTCGACCGATCCCATTCCCTGGAGGATCCGCAGGCCCGGCGGATGGCCCATGAGCGCGCTTCTCTCCTGACCCCGATCGCGAAGGCCTTCTCGACGGATAACGCCAACGAGGTCGCCTCGCTGGGTGTGCAGGTGCATGGCGGGATGGGTTATGTCGAGGAAACCGGTGCGGCGCAGCATATGCGCGATGCTCGCATCCTCGCCATCTATGAGGGCACAAATGGAATCCAGGCGATCGACCTCGTCACCCGCAAGCTGCCGCTCTCGGGTGGCGACACGGTGCGGGGCGAGATCGCACGCCTGCGCGCGGTGGCTGCACGGCTGACGCGCGAGGGCTCGGGGGAATACGGTGATGCGGCTGCGCGCATCCGCGACGCCGTCGAAAGCCTCGACCGGGCCACGAGCTATCTGCTCAAGGCGCTTGCGGGCAATGCGCAGCAGGATGCCCTGGCCGGGGCGACGCCTTATCTGCGCCTGTTCGGGATCACCCAGGGCGCGGCAGCTCTCGCCGAGGCCGCGCTCGAGACGCCGGAAGACGATGCGCATCGCATCGCCCGTGTGGCGCTGGCGCGGTTCTTCGCGGAAAACCTCGTCAGCCTCGCCCCGGGGCTCGCCGATACCGTCACCCATGGCGCCGGTTTCACCGAGAAAGCGGAACTGGCGCTGGCCGGCTGACAGGCTGCGGCATCATCACGCATGAAGGCCGGGCCCTCGCGGGTCCGGCCTTCTGTGCGTGGAATGTCAGGCTCGTGATCAGCGGAACAGCGAGAGGATGTTCTGGCTGTTGCCGTTGGCGATCGAGAGCGCCTGGATACCGAGCTGCTGCTGCACCTGGAGTGCCTGCAGACGGGTCGATTCGGCGTTCATGTCCG
>PXAW01000280.1 GCA_003567055.1 Hyphomicrobiales bacterium | reverse complement strand
CGGGCGCGGATCAGGGCCGCCTGATCTTCGCCCTCGACGCCACGATGAGCCGGCAGCCGACCTGGGATCTGGCCTGCTCGGTCCAGGCGGGGATGTTCGACACGACGGCACGGATCGGCGGGCTCGCCGTGCAGCTCGTCTATTTCCGCGGCTTTCGCGAATGCCGGGCCTCGCGCTGGGTCTCCGATCCGCGCGCCCTCACCGAGATCATGACCGGGCTGCGCTGCCAGGGCGGCCTGACGCAGATCGAGCGCGTGCTGCGCCATGTCCGCAAGGCGGCGCAGGAGCGGCGCATCGCCGCCTTCATTTACGTCGGCGACGCCATGGAGGAACATGTCGATACGCTGTGCGCCCTCGCCGGGGAGCTCGGCCTGACGGGGATCAAGGGCTTCTTCTTCCAGGAAGGCGACGATCCCGTGGCGTCGGCTGCCTTCGCCGAGATGGCCCGGCTCACCGGCGGCGCGCATGAGCGCTTCGATACAGCCGCGCCCGGCGCGCTCGAAGCGCTGCTGCGGGCAGCGGCGGCCTATGCGGCAGGCGGCATGGGCGCGTTGCAGAAGCTGGCCGAGGGCGATGCCGGCGCGCGGCGCCTCATAACGGCGATGAAACGCTCATGATCTCCCTGCTCTACGGCGTCCTCGCCGTTCTCTTCGTCTGGTGGCTGTCGCGGCTCTATGCGCGCACCAATCCGCGCACGCTGGTGCGGCTGATCAAGGCTGTCGCCGGAACGGCGGCGCTGGCGCTGGCTGCCCTGATGCTGGTGCGCGGACGCATCGATATGGCACTGCTGATCGGCGGTTTCGCCGCATGGATGCTGGGCTGGAGCGCGGGCTTCCCCGGTCTGCCCGGCGGGCTGGGGCGTCTGGGGCCCGGCCAGCCCTCCAGCGGCCCCTCCACCGGCCAGACCTCACGGGTGCGCTCGGCGATGATCGAGATGACCCTCGATCATGACAGCGGCGAGATGAACGGCAGCGTTCTGGCCGGTGCCTTCACCGGGCGCGGCCTCGATGAACTCAACGAGCGCGAATTGCAGACACTCTATACCGAATGCGCCGGCGCCGGCGACCAGGAAGGCCTGCGTCTGCTAGAGGCGTATTTCGACCGCCGGTTTCCCGGATGGCGTGAAAACGCTCATGCTGACGCTGACGCGGGGGCGGGCCGCGAGGCCGAGGCGGGCGCGATGACGGAAGAGGAGGCCTATCAGGTCCTGGGGCTTGAGCCGGGGGCGGATGCCGCCGCCATCAAGCGGGCGCACCGCACGCTGATGCTGAAGCTCCATCCCGATCAGGGGGGGTCGACTTACCTCGCGGCCCGGGTGAACCAGGCCAAGGACATGCTCTTGAGCCGACATCGCTGATACTCCACGCGCGATGGTCCGAACGGGACCATGGTCGGTTACGCCACTCACCGGAGCGGCCGGAAACGCCGGTCGCTCCGCACTCGAAAGGTTCGCCGGAATTGTTCCGGCAACGTCGCAGGTCAGCTGCGCGACGCGAAGCAGGCAAAGCCACGACGCTCCAGCTGGCGGCAGGCATCGCGCGCCGCGCCCTGGGTATCGAAGCCCGAGAAGCGCGCACGATGCAGCGTCGTGCCACCGGTCTGAACCGGCTCGGTGAAGGGTTTGGCCGAGCTCAGCGGGCCGCCGACACGGTTGCGGGCATTCTCCAGCATCTCCATGGCGGCGCGTTCGGAATCGACCGCAGCGATCTGCACGACCCAGGGCGAAACCGCGACGGGTTCCGGTTCCGGCTCGACCGGTGTCGCAGCCGGCGGCAGCGGTGCGGCGGCATTCGCGCTCGCGACCTGCATGGGTGCCGCCGTTCCGGCATCTTCACCGCCTTGCGCCATTTCCTGCGAAGCGTGGCGCGAACCCAGATCCGCCGGCGGCAGCGGTATCGATCCCGTGGAATCGGCGAAGGAGAGCACCTGGCCGCCACTCTGCTCGCGCGCCGTATCGGCGGCGGCACCCTGACGCAGGGATCCCGACGAGCCCGGCGTCGCGGTGTTGCCGGCATTGCGCTCGGGCGCGACGGCGGGGCGCATGGAGGCGAGGTCGAGCGGACCGCCGGTCGCCGAGGCGCTGGCAAAGGCAGCCGGCGGCACACCGATATCGGCGGGGCGCGCGGGCGGCAGGACGTTGGGCACGAACGCCACGGCACCGGCGACATTCATCACGGGCGTCTGGCGGGCACCGGCATAGGCGCGCGGCAGGTGGTTCTGAACCAGCCGCTCGACGATACCGTCACGATGCGCACCCGAGCGACCGCCCATCACCACGGTGACGATGTGGCGGTTGTTGTTCTTGGCATTCGTCATGAGGTTGAAGCCGGAGGCGCGGATGAAGCCGGTCTTGATGCCGTCGACACCGGTGACGCGCCCGATCAGACGGTTGTGGTTGCGATGCGTCGTCCCGTTGAAGGTAAAGTTCCGGCGTGAGAAATAATGATAATATTGCGGAAAGCGGTCCTGCACGGCAATCGCGAGGATCGCCATGTCACGCGCCGTGGTCACCTGTTCGCGATTGGGCAGGCCGTGCGCATTGCGGAAGGTCGTGCGCTGCATGCCCAAAGCCCGCGCCGTGCGGGTCATTTCCCGGGTGAAGGCATCGACGCTGCCCCCGAGATTCTCGGCGATCGCGGTGGCGACATCGTTGGCCGAGCGGGTGGTCAGCGCGAGAATGGCATTCTCCACCGTGATCGTCGATCCGGCGCGCAGGCCCAGCTTGGAGGGCGGCTCGGCGGCGGCGCGCGATGAAACACGCAGCGGCGTATCGAGGCGAAGCGCCCCGCGCTCCAGCTGCTCGAAAACGAGATAGAGCGTCATCACCTTGGTCAGCGATGCGGGGAAACGTGTCGCATCCGCATTCTCCGCATGCAGCGTCTTGCCCGTCTTCACGTCGATGACGACGGCGGCATAGGGCGGATTATAAGCATGCGCAGGCGTGGGGGCGGCGAGGCCGGCGGCCAGCACCATGGCGGTCGCCACGAGCGCCGCGGCGAAGCGCGATGCGATGCAGCGAAGGGGAAAATTACGCAAAACCATGTGAGACCGTCCCTGTGTCAGCGGTCGAGAACCCTTGACGCGTCCGGCCCCCCGGCACTGGTGTCCGTCACCATTGCGAACGCATCACAATCTTCATCCTGCGGGAATCGCGGTTACGGACGGGTTAATGCGGAAACCGAATTTTCCGGCTCTTGTTGCAGTGCAACATAATCCTTGACATGCATTGTGCAGTGCACATATAAGGGGCAATCGGCTGATCACACATGTTCGGCCGTCAGGCTCAAACGAACAGAGGCGGCGCACCGCGCGCCGGAGATCGCAGATGATGAATCAATTCGACGACATGCAGAAGTTCGGCAAGGAAAGCATGGACGCCACGATGAAGGCGTTCGGTGGTGTCTCCATGGGCGCCCAGGCCATCGCCGTCGAGACCGCCGACTTCGCCAAGAAGTCCTTCGAGCACAGCACCTCCACCATGGAGAAGCTCGTCGGCGCCAAGTCGCTCGACAAGGCCATCGAAATCCAGACCGACTACGTCAAGAGCTCCTACGAGGCGCTCGTGGCCCAGTCGACGAAGGTCGGCGAACTCTACGCCAACCTCGCCAAGGAAATGATGAAGCCGGTCGAGACCGCGATGGCCAAAACCGCCGCGAAGTAAGGCTTCCGCAGCGCAAGTACTGCGTAGCGTAAACGGCGGCGGCTCACACACCCGCCGCCGCAGCGTATCGAACCCGTCCGCATCAGCGGGCGGGTTTTTGTTCGGGCCGCGCCTCAGCGCCCCTGCGGTTTGGCGGCAACCGTTTCGAACTCCGCCGGCGACGTGATCTCCAGCAATTCCAGATCCTGCGAATGCTCGATCTCGCGATGCAGGATGCCGGGCGGCTGGTTCACGCAGGAGCCGGCTTCGAGCAGCACCTCCCCGACCCCGTCATATTCGAACCGCACCCAGCCCTTGAGCACATAGACCATCTGGAAGTCGAGCACGTGGTAATGCCATTCGCCTGAAGCCGCATCGCCGGGCTTGGCGCGGATGACATGGGCCTGGATACGCCCGTCCGTGACCGGCTTCATGCCGAGATCGCGGTATTCGAAGAAACCGCGCAGGCCGCCGTCGAACTGCGCGTCCTTCGCATGTGTCACGACGAAATCGGCGGCGGGATCGCGCGCTTCATCCGTCTTCGCCTGATTCGGGCTCATGGATCGTCTCCTCTTCCGGCGCGCTGTCCGCTTCCGGATCGCGTATCCCGGCGGCGTCGCGCATCTTGGCAAGTGCAGGATATGCCGGCGCGCCGCATGCGTCACGCGCCGTGAAGCCCGGCCCGTATGCGCATCCCTGCGAGGCGCGCGCGAATCGCGTCAGCCCTCGGCATCACCGGGAAGCATGAGATTGTCGAGAACCCGGCGGCATTCGCGCAATTCGTCGAGCGCGGCACGCAATTGCCCGCGATCGAGCGCCGCCCGGCGGCCCGTGGCGCGGGTACCCATTTCGAGGGGGATTTCGGTATCCGGCGGCGCGTCGTCGAAGCCGGCATCGGCCGGGGCCGCATCATTGCCGCCATGCGCGCTGCGCCGCATGCCGGCATCGGGCGCCGCCTCCTCCTCCGCATCGGCGGGCCGTGCTTCGAGGGTGACCTCGCCGCGCCCGATCGCCTCGACGGCGCGCACGCCCTCGCTCTTGAGGATGCGCTGAACGCCTTTGATCGTATAGCCTTCGGCATAGAGCAGGCGGCGGATGCCCTGGAGCAGATCGATGTCGCTCGGGCGATAATAACGCCGCCCGCCGGCCCGCTTCAGCGGTTTGATCTGCGTGAACCTGGTTTCCCAGAAGCGCAGCACATGCTGGGGCAGATCGAGATCCTCAGCCACTTCGCTGATGGTACGAAAAGCGTCCGGACTCTTTTCCATCGCGCCAGACTACTCCCGGATCAGCCGCGCCCCTGATGCGCCATGGGCGGGTTCATTCATCGTCGGTCGCATCGCCGCCGTTGATCCTGGACTTCATGACGTTCGACGGCTTGAAGACCATGACGCGGCGCGGTTCGATCGGCACTTCGACGCCGGTCTTCGGATTGCGCCCGATCCGCTCGCCCTTCTCGCGCACGACGAAGGAGCCGAAGGAGGACAGCTTCACCGTCTCCCCCTGCTCGAGGGTTTCGCAGATCTCGCCGAGCACGGATTCCACCAGTTGCGCCGATTCGGTGCGCGAAAGCCCGACACGTTGATACACGGCCTCCGACAGATCGGCACGGGTCACGGTCTTGCCCGCCATCGTTTCCCCCATTCACAATGCTGGATGCCGGCCCTGTATACCAGCGCGATGACGCTATTCCCATCAAGGCACGGAATCAACACGGGAATCGCGGATTTGCGCGCGCAGAGGGCCATCGGGGCGGATTTGGCGGGAATGGGGGCGGGATCAGGGGGAGGAGTTGGCGCCGGAGGCATGGCAACACTAATATTGCGAATATTGCGAATATTGCATTTGTTTCTTCTAGCGCGATATAGTGGGCATTGGAGAAGGAACCATGACCAGATCGACATTGCGCCATCCCCCGCTGACGGCCCATGAAGCCACCATTGCCCGCGCATCGGGAATGACACTGGCGCGCCACTTCCGGACCACCGCCCCCCTCAGAATGCGGGTATGTGACGAGGAGCAGGCGGAGCCGATCGAGCTTCCCGCCGGTGCGGTTGCGCTTCTTATGGAGATACTCCACGCCATGGCAGAAGGGCGCGGCATCACGGTCCTACCGGACGATGCCGAGTTGACCACGGCGCAAGCGGCAACGCTTCTCAATGTTTCACGCCCGTTTCTCGTCAAGCTGATCGACGAGAAGAAGCTGCCCTGCCGGAGGGTCGGGAAGCATCGCAGAGTACGGATCGAAGACGTGATGGCCTACAAGGCTGCGATAGATCGTGATCGGGAAAACATTCTCGACGAACTCACCGCCGAAGCCCAGCAGCAGGATATGGGCTACGCGACTGAATGAACGTTCATACGGCTCTTTTCGACGCAAACGTCCTCTACCCCGCTCCGCTGCGCGATGCGTTGATGCAGCTCGCCCTGTCCGACCTGTTCAAGGCGAAATGGACGGCGGATATTCACCGCGAGTGGATCGAAGCGCTGTTGCGCAATGAGCCGCACCGTCAGCGATCAGCTCTCGAACGCACCCGCGACCTCATGGATCGCGCGACGCGTGATTGCCTTGTCAGCGAATACGAAGACCTGATTCCCGCCCTCGAACTGCCGGATCCCGGCGATCGACACGTCCTCGCAGCAGCAATCGTGGGCCGATGTGACGTCATCGTGACTCAAAATCTCAAGCATTTTCCGCGTGCCACGCTCGCACGCTACGGGATCGACGCACAACACCCGGATATATTCCTGTGTGAACAGCTTTGGCTGGCTCCGGGCGTTGTCTGCGATGCTCTTCGCAAGGTCAGGGCTCGGCTGAAGAATCCGCCACTCACAACCGAGGACTATCTGAGCATACTCGCCAGACAGGGGCTCGAGACATTCGTCGAAGAGCTGGCCCCACATACCACGCTGATCTGAATCCATATCTCCCCCAACCTTGCCCCCGCCGCCGAAAACCCCGATAACCGGGCGACGGAGACGTCGCGGGCGGGCGTTCCGGCGGGAGGTTGGATGCACACGGCTGAGGATCAGCGGGCGGCTTTGACGGCATTGCTCGAATTCTATGCCGCGTCCGGCGTCGATGTGGCGCTGGACGAGGTGCCGATCGACCGCTTCGCCGAGGAGCGGGAGAAGCGCGCGCGCGAAGCCGAGCGCCGCGCCGCCGGGATCGATGCCCGCGCCCGCGCCGCCGACAGCATCCGCGCGCCTTCCGGCGATGCGCCGCCCGCAACCGCACGCCCCGCATCGCCCTCAACCCCCGCCAGCCTCGACCCTCAGGAAGCCGTCGCCGGGGCGCGGGCGCTCGCGGCTGCGGCGACCGATCTCGCCATGCTGCGCGACAATCTCGCCGGGTTCGACGGCTGCGGGCTCAAGCTTTCCGCGAAATCGCTGGTCTTCGCCGACGGCATGCCGGGCGCGCGGGTCATGCTCGTCGGCGAGGCACCGGGATCGGAGGAGGACCGGCAGGGCAAGCCCTTCGTCGGGCGCTCGGGCCAATTGCTCGACCGCATGCTCGCCGCGATCGGGCTCGACCGCTCCAGCGTCTATATCGCCAACGTCATCCCCTGGCGCCCGCCCGGCAACCGCACGCCGACGCCGCAGGAAGTCGCGGCCTGCATGCCCTTCATCCGCCGCCAGATCGAACTGGCCGACCCCGATTTCCTGATCTGCCTCGGCGCACCTTCGGCCCAGGCGCTGATGGAGATCAGCACCGGCATCCTCAAGGCGCGCGGGCGCTGGCAGGACTTTGATACCGGCAAACGCGTGATCCGCGCCATGGCGACCCTCCACCCGGCCTATCTGCTGCGCCAGCCCTCACAGAAACGCCTCGCCTGGCGCGACCTGCGCACGCTGCGCCGGGGGCTTGATGCGGGCTCGGGG
>PXAW01000604.1 GCA_003567055.1 Hyphomicrobiales bacterium | reverse complement strand
TGCGCCGCAGGCTGCAGGCGTGATCCATACCGATTTCGAGAAGGGCTTCATCCGCGCCGAGACCATCGCCTATGACGATTACGTCGCCCTCGACGGCGAGAGCGGCGCGCGCGAGGCGGGCAAGTTGCGGCTGGAAGGCAAGGACTACGTCGTCAAGGACGGCGATGTCCTGCATTTCCGCTTCAATCTCTGACCGGCATCACGCCTCGCCGCTCTCCAGCCCGTAACGCGCGATCACGTCCGGCTGGCAGACCTTGGCATGCAGGGTGAGCAGCACGAGCTGCGCATCGAGGCTGTCGCCGTCCTCCAGCGCCCGCTCGATCCGCGCCTCGGTGCGATCGATCAGATCGGGCGGGTTGCTCGCGGCCAGCGCAGCCGGGCCGAGCATGCAATAGGCCACGATTTCCGCCGCGGGCGCATAGGCCTGCGGCGCCGGGTGCTTGCCGATGGCGTGGTCCTTGAGCAGGTTCACGATGGTGAGCTTGATCGCTTCCGGCACGACATTGGGGTGCAGATCGACGGCGCGCAGGGCGGCGTCGAGCTGTTTCAGGTCGTGCGAGCGCCCGAACATGCCCATGAAGCCGAGTGATGAAAATGAACGTCCCATGAGGGCAGTCTACGACCTCACGAGCGATCGCGCCATATCCGATGACAGCGCCGACCAGTTTCGCAGCGTCCCCTGAGCCTCGCGATAGGAGCCCACGATGCGCTCGGCGAGATCCGAGGAGGCCGCGATCTCGTCGATGATCTCGCCGGCAGCTTCCCGCGCTGCGCGGATCAGATCGCCGGGAAACGCCTCGATCGAGACATTGCCGGTGGTGAGCATCGCGTCGAGGGCGCGGGCATTGTCCTGATGGGCATCAGCCAGCGCCAGTGCATGCTCGGCGCGCGCCGCCTCCGCGACGATGGCACGCAGGTCGTCGGGCAATTGCTCCCAGGCGGCATCCGAGATCAGCAGCTCGCTCGGCCCGTTCGGCTTGTTGAAACCGGGCGCGTAGTAATACGGCGCGTGCTGGTGCAGGCCGGTATCGTAATCGCTCGCCGGGGCGAGGAATTCGACGCCGTCGATCGCTCCGCGATCCAGCGCGGTGACCATCTCGCCGGCGGGCAGGTTCACCGGCGTGGCGCCGAGCTTCTCGAAAATCTGCGCTCCCAGCCCGACGATGCGGATGCGCCGTCCGCGCAGATCCTCGAGGCTCGCGATGCGTTCGCGGAAGAAGCCGCCCATATTCGGCCCCGGATTGCCTGCCATGAAGGCGCGCACGCCATAGGGCCGGTAGAGTTCGTCCCAGAGCTCCTGGCCGCCGCGCAGGGCGATCCAGGCCTGATGCTCGATCGGGCCGAGGCCGAAGGGAACGGTGGTGAAGAAGCTCGCGGCGGGCATCTTGCCCTGCCAGTAGATCGCGGCGGAATGCCCCATCTCGACGGTGCCTTCCGACACCGCATCAAGCACGCCGAAGGCCGAGACGATCTCGCCGGCGGCGAAGAGTTCGACATTGAGCCGGCCCTGCGCCATGCGGTTGATCCGCTCGGCCACCCGCTGCGCCGAGACGCCCGGGCCGGCACGCCCGCGCGGCCAGGATGTCACCATGCGAAAGCGCAGCCCGTTCTCGCGGGCGATGGCGGGGGCGGCGATACCGGCGCTTGCGGCGAGGCCGCCGACGGTCAGTCCGAGGGCGTTGCGGCGGTTGATCATGATGTCACCAATAGCTGTGGAAGTGGTGGACGGGGCCGTGCCCCTGTCCGATGTCGAGGTCGCGACCGGCTGCAATGGCAGCGCTGATATAGGCCTTGGCGGCCTCGACGGCGGGGTGCAGCGTGGTGCCCTGCGCAAGCTTCGCGGCGATGGCGGAGGAGAGGGTACAGCCGGTGCCGTGGGTGTTCTTCGTCGCGATGCGCGGGGCGGGGAAGCGGTGCACGTTGGTCGATTCGATCAGGAGATCGGTGCTCTCGGGGCCCGAACCGTGCCCGCCCTTGATCAGCACGGCGGAGGGGCCCATGGCGAGGATGCGCTTGCCCTGATCGAGCATGGTTTGCTCATCCTGCGCGACCTCCTCCCCGAGGATTGCCGCCGCTTCGGGCAGGTTGGGGGTGACGATGGCGGCATGCGGCAGGAGCACGGTGCGCAAGGCCGCGATCGCATCCTCGCTGAGCAGGCGATCACCCGAGGCCGCCACCATGACCGGGTCGAGCACGACGCGCGAGATGCCGTGGCGCTCGATGCCTGCGGCGACGGTTTCGATCACGCCGACCTGCGAGAGCATGCCGATCTTCACCGCATCGACCTTCAGATCGGAGAACACGCTGTTCATCTGCGCCGCGATGAAATCCGCCGGCACGTCGTGGATACCCTGGACGCCCTGCGTGTTCTGCGCAGTCAGCGCCGTGATCACGCTGGCGCCGTAGACC
Organism: Hyphomicrobiales bacterium; assembly: GCA_003567055.1. Classification (GTDB taxonomy): domain Bacteria; phylum Pseudomonadota; class Alphaproteobacteria; order Rhizobiales; family Beijerinckiaceae; genus Saliniramus. Next base: position 5,162 of record PXAW01000604.1, on the reverse strand, counting down.
TTCAGAGCGGAGAAGGTCTTCAGATCGGCCTGGATACCCGCACCACCGCCGGAATCGGAGCCTGCGATGGTCACTGCAATGGCGGTCATGCTCGTCTCCTCATGCTTCGAATCCCGATAGCCCGGTTCACGCCCCGCGCTCCGCCAGGGCCGCGTCGATGGCCTGGCGCAGCCCATGCGCGGCGCCGGCGACATCTTCCTGCGCAAACAGCGCCGAGATCACGGCAACCCCGTCCGCCCCGGCGCCGATCACGCTGCGCAGATTGGCCAGATTGATCCCGGCAATCGCGCCGACCGGCATGCCGGGGCGCGTTTCGCGTGCGATCGCGGCGATCTGCGCGAATCCGGAGAGACCCACCGGCGGCTCCGGATTGTCCTTGCTGGTCGTGGCGAAGACACCGCCGATACAGGCGTAATCCACCGGCTGGTCGGCGAGCGCGCGGGCGTGGCGCTCGGTCTTGAGGGTGATGCCGATGATTTTCTGCGGGCCCAGCAGAAGGCGGGCATCCACCGGGTCCATGTCGCTCTGGCCGAGATGCACGCCGTCGAGACCGGCGGCGAGCGCGATATCGACGCGGTCGTTCACGACGAGGCTGACGCCGGTTCCCGCGAGCGCCGCCTTCAGCGCCCGGGCTTGCTCGACGAGCAGGCGCGCATCGGCGTGTTTGTCGCGCAGCTGGATGATGGTGGTGCCGCCATCGGCGGCGGCGCGGGCGCAGGCGGCGATGTCGCGCTCGCGCGTATCCTGTGGTCCCAGAATGCCGTAGAGCCTGATATCGACCGGGTTCATGCTGTTCTCGCTGATTGTGCGATGGTTGCGCCGTCGAGCGCGTAGAGCGCATCGAGGAAGGCGGGCTGGAAGCTGCCCGGCCCCGCCGCGCGGCTGCCTGCGATTTCGCCGGCAATGCCGAGGGCGAGGAGCGCCGACGCGGCAGCGATGAGCGTATCCGCCTCGCGGCTCGCGAAAGCCGCGATCAGGGCGGTGCCGGCGCAGCCCATGGCGGTGATGCGCGCCATCAGCGGGTGGCCGTTATGGATCTCGATGAACCGCTTCCCATCCGTGACGAAATCGACGGCGCCCGTCAGCGCGATCACGCAGCCGCGCCGGGAGGCCTCATTGCGCAGCGTATCCGGATCCGCCTGCGCGCCCGTCAGCGCCTCGAATTCGGCGGCGTTGCAGCGCAGGATCGCGGGTTGCGCGGCGAGGAGTTTGCGCGCGAAGGCGAGGCGGGGCGGGGAGCGATCGACGAAGACGGGATCGAGCACCACCGGGCGCCCGGCCTCGCGCGCCGCCGCCATGGCGCGGGGGATGGCGCTCCTGCGCTCTTCATCGAGGGTGCCGAGATTGACCAGGAGCGCATCCGCGCGCTTCGTGAAGGGCTCGACCTCGTCGCGCGCATGGGTCAGCGAGGGAATCGCGCCGGCAGCGAGCAGCAGGTTCGCGGTGAAGACCTGGGCTGCGGCATTGGTGATGGCGTGGACGCGGGTGGGCTGCGCGGTGATGCGCGCCAGCAGCGCGGCGCATGCCGGGGCGAGGGCGGCAGCGTCGGCACGCGCAGCGTCACCCTGGGGAAGGGTGGTATCGACACCGCCTGCATATGTCTTCGAGAAGGTCGTATCGGCCATCTCTCATCCCTCCGCCGGCATGACCCGGATCAGGTTCGATGGGTTGACGCGTCGCGCCTCTCAGCCCCCGACCAGGGCACCCCATGGAGATTATGTCTGCTTCGTCAGAGTTAGGCCCTCGCATCCTCGGACGCAAGGGCAGGGCGGCAATTCCTTATGCCGCAGCGCCGCAAGAAAAGCCGCGCGGCGCGCGCAATCCGATCACAGATTGAAGCGGAAATGCAGCACGTCGCCGTCCTTGACGATGTATTCCTTGCCTTCCAGCCGCAGCTTGCCCGCCTCACGCGCGCCGCTCTCGCCGTCGAGGGCGACGTAATCGTCATAGGCGATGGTCTCGGCGCGGATGAAGCCCTTCTCGAAATCGGTATGGATCACGCCTGCAGCCTGCGGCGCACGGGTGCCGGCGGTGATGGTCCAGGCGCGGGCTTCCTTGGGGCCGACGGTGAAATAGGTAACGAGGCCGAGCAGCTTGTAGCCGGCGCGGATCACGCGGTTGAGGCCGGGCTCGGAGAGGCCGACGGCTTCGAGGTAATCGCGCTGCTCGTCGTCCGGCATCACCGCGATCTCGCTCTCGATCTTGGCGGAGACGACCACGGCCTGCGCGCCCTCGGCCTGCGCGCGCTCCATTACCTGCTGCGAGAAGGCATTGCCCTGATCGGCCGATTCCTCCTCGACATTGCACACGTAGAGAACGGGCTTCGCGCTCAGCAGGCCGAGCATGCGGAAGGCCTTTTCCTCGTCATCCGCCAGTTCGACCAGCCGCGCCGGCTTGCCCTCGCGCAGGAGCACCAGCGCGCGGTTCATCAGATCGAGGCTGAGCTTGCCTTCCTTGTCGCCACCCTTGACCCTCTTCTCGAGCGCTGTGGCACGCTTTTCCAGGCTGTCGAGATCAGCCAGCATCAGCTCGGTCTCGATCGTCTCGATATCGGCGATCGGGTCGATCTTGCCGTCGACATGGGTGACGTCGCCATCCTCGAAGCAGCGCACCACATGGGCGATGGCATCGACCTCGCGGATATTGGCGAGGAACTGGTTGCCGAGCCCTTCACCGCGCGAGGCGCCGCGCACGAGGCCGGCAATATCGACGAAGGTCAGGCGGGTGGGGAGCACCTGCGCGGATTTGCCGATCATCGCGAGCTTGTCGAGGCGCTCATCGGGCACCGCGACATCGCCGACATTGGGCTCGATGGTGCAGAACGGGTAGTTCGCCGCCTGTGCGGCAGCCGTCTGCGTCAGCGCGTTGAAGAGCGTCGATTTGCCGACATTCGGCAGGCCGACAATGCCCATGCGGAAACCCATGCTATCTCACCTCATCTGACGGGAAACGGATCGGGCCCGGCCCGCCGTCTCACCTCAATCCTTGTTGCCATCCTTGACGCCATCCTTGCCGCCCCAGCCGCGATCGGCCATGGCGAGATGGATCTTGTTCTGGAAGGCGGCATCCTCTGCGCGCGCCAGCAGCCCGGCATGATCGGCGCAGGCGCGGGCGAGATCTTCCACCCAGGGCTGTTCCGCCTTGGCGAAATCGCTCAGCACATAGGCATGCACGGCTTTCTTGTCGCCGGGATGGCCGATCCCGAGCCGCACGCGGCGGTAATCATTGCCGCATTGCGCGGTAATCGAGCGCAGCCCGTTATGCCCGGCATTGCCGCCGCCCTTCTTCACCCGCAGCTTGGCGGGCGCGAGGTCGAGCTCGTCGTGGAAGACGACGATGTCTTCGAGCGCGATCTTGAAGAAGCGCTGCGCCTCGGAGACGGCGCGCCCGGATTCGTTCATGTAGGTCTGCGGCTTGAGCAGCAGCACGCGCTCGCCGTCGAGCGTGGCCTCCGTGATCTCGCCCTGGAACTTGCGCCGCCACGGTGCAGCACGTGCGGCCCGGGCGATCTCGTCGATCACCATGAAGCCGATATTGTGCCGGTTATCCGCATAGCGCGCCCCGGGATTGCCGAGGCCGACCAGGAGACGCATCGGTCCCGCTCCCTCGTCGACAGCGAAGCGCTCCGGTTGCGAAACCGGAGCGCCCCAGCCGAACAGTTTCTTCAAAAGCGCGAGGATTATTCCTTGCCCTCTTCTTCGCCGCCTTCGGCTTCACCCTCTTCGGCTTCTTCCTTGAAGCCGGCGGGGGTGGCGATGGTGGCGATGGTGAAGTCGCGATCCTGAATCGTCGGCGAGCAGCCCTTCGGCAGGTTCACCGCGGAGATGTGGAGCGAGTCGCCCATCTCCAGCTCCTGGATGTCGACTTCGATCGCATCCGGAATCGCATCGGCGGGAACGAAGAGCTCGACCGTGTGGCGCACGACGTTGAGCGTGCCGCCGCGCTTGATGCCGACGCAGGTTTCCTGGTTGAGGAAGTGCACCGGAACCTCGACCGTGACCGTCTGCCCCTTGGCGACGCGGAAGAAATCGATGTGGATCGGCATGTCCTTGACCGGGTCGAGCTGGTAGTCGCGCGGGATCACGCGCTCCTTGTCGCCCTGGATGTCGATCTCGAACATCGTCGTCATGAAGCCGCCGTCATAGATCAGCTTCTTGGCTTCCTTGAACTGGATCGCAATGGCCTTGGGGGGCTGGCCGGTGCCGTAGACGACGGCGGGAATCATGCCCTGGCGGCGAATGGCTCGGGCGGCCCCCTTGCCGACCCGATCGCGCGCCACAGCCGAGAGCTTCTTCATTTCACTCATGGTCGTGGTCCTTCGATTAAGTTGTCATGAAAGACGAAAGGGCCGCATTGCGGCCCCGGCCTTTCCGCGCTCACGCCTCCAAGGGTGTCGACGAGCGCGTGGGGCTTATACGGCGCAAACCGTGCGAGGGCAACCTTTAAAGCGTTGCACCGGCTGCATCGGTGGTCTCGCATGCCCCGGCATATGAAAACGCGCCCGGAATCGCTCCCGGGCGCCTGTGCTTGACCGCTCTGGCCCCGGCTTACTCGCCGCCGCCCAGCGCGTGGACGTAGACGGTGAGCGACTTGATGGTCACGTCGTCGAGGCGCTCCACGAAATGCGGCATCATCGCGCCGCGCCCATTGGCGATTCCCTCGAAGATGGTCTGGCGATCCGAGCCGTAGAGCCAGATCCCGTTGACGAGGTTGGGGGCACCGAGTGCCCGCAGGCCTTCACCGCCATCGCCATGGCAGGCGGCGCAATTGGCCGTATAGACCTCTTCGCCGAGCTCCAGATTGGCGCCCTCGGCTACCGGCAGGCCGGCCAGCTGGCGGGTGTAATCCGCCGCCGCCCAGGCTTCCTCGCGGTTGAGGATGCCGTCGCGCACGAAGGCCGGCATGTCGCCGAAGCGCGTCTCGTCATGGGTCGAGCGGATGCCGAAGGCCACCGTCTGGTGAATGTCCTGCAGCGTGCCGCCCCAGAGCCAGTCGTCGTTGAGCAGGTTGGGGTAGCCCGGCCCGCCACCCGCGCCCGCGCCGTGGCAGCCGGCACAGTTATCGCCGAAAGCGGCGCGCCCGACGGCCTGGGCGAAGCTCGCCATTTCCGCATCGGCGACGATCTCCTCGAGCTCGGCTTCGCGGATCGCCGCGAAATTGGC
>PXAW01000606.1 GCA_003567055.1 Hyphomicrobiales bacterium | reverse complement strand
GTTTTCGTGATACTTTCCGTCGTCGGCAAGTTGTTGCATGATCAGGCTTGCTGATTCACTTTGGGCGCCTGTCATCCGGCAGTGCAGGGTCGGCGGTAGGGAGGCAGCGATGTTCGGCATACCGGCGGCGCACCAGACGCGGATGGTCGACTTTCTGCTCCTGCCGGAATTCTCGATGATGGCCTTCACCGCCTCGGTCGAGCCGCTGCGCGCGGCCAACCAGCTCTCCGGCAAGCCACTCTATGCCTGGCGCAGCCTTTCCCTCACGGGAGATCCGGTCTCCGCCAGCAACGGCGTCGTGGTCCATCCTGCCGGCGGGGTCGATGATGTGGGGCCGGGCGCGACCCTGTTCGTCTGCGCGGGCCTGCGCGCCGAGCGCATCCGCGACAAGGCGCTGTTTGCGCGGTTGCGGGAATTGTCGCGCATCGGCGTGGGGCTCGGCGCGGTCTGCACGGGCTCGCTCGTCCTCGCCCGGGCCGGGCTGCTCGACGGTTATAACTGCACCATCCATTGGGAGCATGTGGAGGGCTTCGCCGAGGAGTTTCCCGAACTGAAGATCACCGCCACGCTGTTCGAGGTCGACCGGGACCGCTATACCTGCTCCGGCGGCACCGCACCCCTCGACATGATGATCAACGGCATCGCCCGCGACCATGGCGAGGAGCTCGCCGTCGCGGTGGCGGAGTTGTTGCTGCACAATCTGGTGCGCCACCCGCACGATACCCAGCGCATGCCTGTCCAGCACCGCACCGGCATCTCGCATCCCAAGCTGCTCGCCGTGATCGCGCATATGGAAGCCTATATCGAAAGCCCGGTGCCGCTGCGCAACCTGGCCGCTGATGCCGGCCTCTCGCCGCGTCAGCTGGAGCGGCTGTTTCGCGAGAAGATGGGCAAGACGCCCTCGCGCTATTATCTCGAATTGCGCCTGCAACGCGCGCGGCTCCTGCTGTTGCAGACCAGCATGCCGATTCTCCAGATCGCCGTCGCCTGCGGCTTCACCTCCGCCTCGCATTTCGCGCGCTGCTACTCGGAGCTGTTCGGCCATTCACCCCGAATCGAGCGGGCCCGCGCCGCGCGCGTACCGGGGCTGGAAGACGAGCCGGGGCGCGCTCTCGCGATGCAGGTGTGATTGCCGCCTGGCCGCTGCAAGCAGATGTCGCATCTGCACAAGCAAATGTCGCCTTTGCGCGATTGGCGACGGGGACGAATGCTATCCTGATGGTGATCGTGATCACGGGCCGTAAGGCGCCCGGGTCCGGCTAGCGAGGGCGGCGGCATGACGCGGTATTCCTTATGGTCGCTCCTGCGCGAGGGTTTTCGCGGCCACACGGGCTGGGGGCCGGTCTGGCGCGAGGCCGAGCCGAAACCCGCCTATGACGCGGTGATCATCGGCGGCGGCGGGCATGGCTGCGCCACGGCCTATTATCTCGCGAAGGAACACGGGCTCACCAATATCGCCATCGTCGAAAAGGGCTGGCTCGGCGGCGGCAACGCGGCGCGCAACACCACCATCATCCGCTCGAACTATCTCTATGACGCCAGCGCCGCGATCTACGATCACGCCATGCAGCTCTGGAAGGGGCTGGGGCGCGAGCTCAATTTCAACATCATGATGAGCCATCGCGGCGTGCTCAATCTGGCCCATGACGACAACGAGATGCGTCAGCTCAAGCGCCGCGTCGAGGCCAACCGCCTCAACGGTGTCGAGGCCGAATGGCTCGATGCGAAGCAGGTCGCGGAATATTGCCCGATCATCAATATGAGCCCCGCTTCGCGCTATCCCGTCATCGGCGCGACCCTGCAACGCTCCGGCGGCGTCAACCGGCACGATGCCGTGGTCTGGGCCTATGCCCGCGCCGCGCATGAACTGGGCGTCGACATCATCCAGAATTGCGAGGTGACCGGGCTGAAGATCGAGGCCGGGCGCATCACCGGGCTCGAGACCAGTCGCGGCACCATCCGCACGCCGAAAGTCGCGAGCGTCGTGGCCGGCCATACCAGCGTGATCGGCGCCATGGCGGGCCTGCGGCTGCCGATCGAGAGCCATCCGTTGCAGGCGCTCGTCTCGGAGCCGATCAAGCCGGTCAATCCCTGCGTGGTGATGTCGAATGCGGTGCATGCCTATTGCAGCCAGTCGGACAAGGGCGAGCTCGTCATCGGCGCCGGGATCGACGCGCATCTCTCCTATACCCAGCGCGGCGCCTTCCCTGTGATCGAGGAGGAGATCGCCGCAGTGCTCGAACTCTTCCCGATCTTCTCGCGGCTCAAGCTGATGCGCCACTGGGGCGGCATCGTCGATATCTGCCCCGATGCGAGCCCCATCATCTCGAAGACGCCGGTGAAGGGCTTTTATCTCAACGGCGGCTGGGGCACAGGCGGCTGGAAGGCGACGCCGGCCTCGGGCCATGCGCTCGCCGATCTCGTCGCCCGCGACGAGCCCAACGCCATCGCCGCGCCCTACACGCTGGAGCGCTTCACCACCGGCAAGCTCGTCGCCGAACACGGCGCCGCCGCCGTGGCGCATTGAAGGAGGCGCGTCATGTTCCGCATCCGCTGTCCCTATTGCGGCGAACGCGACCAGATCGAATTCGGCTATGGCGGCGAGGCGCATATCGCCCGTCCGCGCGAACCGGAGGCGATCAGCGATGCGCAATGGGCCGATTACGTCTTCATGCGCACCAATACCAAGGGGCTCTTCGCCGAACGCTGGGTCCACTCCGCCGGCTGCCGGCGCTGGTTCAACGCCCTGCGCGATACCGCGACGGACCGCTTCGTCGCCACCTATGTGATCGGCGAAGCGCCGCCATTGCCGGTCACGCAAGGCGCGGATGACGGCGCGCCCGTCGAAGAGGACGCCGAAGCAGCAGCGGATCTCGCGGGCGGAGGCCGGCCATGAGCGCGCAGCCCGCACGCCTCTCGCAAAACCGCCTCTCGCAAGGCGGCCTGATTGATCGCACACAGCCGATCACGTTTTCCTTCGACGGGAAGCGCTATCAGGGCTTTGCCGGCGACACGCTCGCCTCGGCGCTGCTCGCCAACGGCGTGCATCACGTGGCGCGCAGCTTCAAGTATCACCGCCCGCGCGGCTTCATGGGGGCCGGACCGGAGGATCCCGGGGCGCTGGTGCGCATCGGCTCCGATCCGGCGACGATGGTGGTCAACCAGCGCGCCACCGAGGTCGAGCTGCATGAAGGGCTCGAAGCCTTCCCCCAGAATTGCTGGCCCTCGCTGCGTTTCGATATCGGCGTCGTCAACGACCTGATGCACCGGTTTCTGCCGGCGGGTTTCTATTATAAAACCTTCATGGGGCCGCCGGGGAGCTGGATGTTCTTCGAGCCCTTCATCCGCCGCGCGGCAGGGCTCGGCCCGGCGCCGAGCGCCCCCGATCCCGCGCGCTACGAGCATATGAACCGCCATTGCGAGGTGCTGGTCATCGGATCCGGCCCCGCCGGGCTCGCGGCGGCGCGGCAAGCCGCCCGCTCCGGCGCGCGGGTGATCCTCGCCGAGGAAAGCGCGGCCTGCGGCGGGCGCATCTTCGCAGAGGCCGAGGGTGATGCCCTGATCGAGGGGCTTGCCCCCCGCGCCTGGTGCACGCGGGTGCTCGAAGAGCTCGCCGATCATCCCGACGTGACCCTGCTCACCCGCACCAGCGCTTCGGGCTATTATGCCCAGAACTGGCTGACATTGTTCGAGAATTGCACCGATCACCTGCCCCCGTCGCAAGCCGGCAATCTGCCGCGCCATCGGCTGTGGCGGGTGCGCGCGCAGCAGGTGGTGCTCGCCACCGGCGCGATCGAGCGCCCGCTCGTCTTCAACGGCAATGACCGCCCCGGCATCATGCTCGCTTCCGCCGCACGGACATGGCTGCATCGCTACGGCGTGCGCCCCGGCGAGAATGCCGTGATCTTCGCCAATAACGACGATGCCTGGCGCAGCGCTTTCGATCTGCATGATGTGGGCGCGCGCATCGCCGCCATCATCGACACAAGGCCCGATCCCGCCCCCGCCCATCGCGAAGCGGCGCAGGCGCGCGGGATTCCGGTCAGGCTCGGCGCGACGATCGTCGCCACGCGCGGTCGCCGGCGCATCCGCAGCATCGACGTCGCGGCTTTCGATGCTGGCGGCGTGACCGGCAAGCCCGAGCGCATCGCCTGCGATCTGCTCTGCGTATCCGGGGGCTGGTCGCCGAACGTGGCGCTGTTTTCGCAATCGGGCGGCAGCCTGCGCCATGACGAGGCGCTCGCCTCCTTCGTACCCGACGAGGCGCGTCAGGAGGTGGTGCCGGTCGGCGCCTGTGCGGGGGCGTTCTCGCTGGAGGAAGCCGTATCCGGCGGCAGGGAGGCCGGACGCGCTGCGGCGCAAGCGGCGGGATTTGTTGCAAGCGCAACCGATCCCGCAGCAGGTGAGACCCGCGACGGCGCGCCGCCCTACCGCGTCGCACCCGCCTGGGAGCTTCCCTCGAACCGCCCGAAATCCCGCATCCGCGCCTTCGTCGATCACCAGAACGACGTCACCGCCAAGGATCTGCATCTGGCCGTGCGCGAGGGTTACGGCGCGGTCGAGCACGCCAAGCGCTACACCACGACGGGGATGGGCACGGATCAGGGCAAGACCGTCGGCGTCAACGCCATCGGCGTGCTCTCGGGCGTGCTCGACAAGCCGATCGGCGAGATCGGCGTCACCACCTTCCGTCCGCCCTGGAAGCCGATCAGCTTCGGCGCGGTGGCCGGGCAGCATGTCGGTGCGCTGTTTCATCCGCGCCGCACCACGGCGATGCATGACTGGCACGTGGCAAACGGCGCCGTCTTCGAGATCGTCGGCGACTGGCTGCGGGCGCGGGTCTATCGGCAACCGGGGGAGGATTTCGAGGCGGCGCTTCAGCGCGAATGCCGCGCGGCGCGCAACGCCATCGGCGTGCTCGATGCTTCCACGCTGGGCAAGATCGACATACGGGGCAAGGATGCGCGGGTCTTCCTCAACCGCATCTACAGCAATGCCTGGATGAAACTCGAGCCGGGTCGCTGTCGTTATGGTCTGATGACGAACGAAGATGGCATGGTCTTCGATGATGGTGTCACGGCCTGTCTCGGCGATGATCATTTCCACATGACCACGACGACGGGCGGCGCGGCGCGCGTGCTCGCCTGGCTGGAGGAATACCACCAGACCGAATGGCCCGATCTCGAAGTCTTCATGACCTCGGTCACGGAGCAATGGGCCGTCGCCTCGATCTGCGGGCCGCGCGCGCCGGAACTCGCGGCGGATCTGTTCGACGATATCGATGCCGATCCGGAACGCTTCCCCTTCATGAGCCATGCATCCGGGCATATCGACGGGGTGCCGGCGCGGGTGTTTCGCGTCTCCTTCACCGGCGAGATCAGCTACGAGATCAATGTGCCGGCAAGCTACGGGCTCTGGCTGTGGCGCACCCTGATGGAGCGCGGTGCGCCCTACGGCATCACGCCCTACGGCACCGAGGGCATGCATCTTTTGCGTGCCGAGAAGGGCTTCATCATCGTCGGCCAGGAGACCGACGGCACGCTGACGCCGGTCGATCTCGGCATGGGCTGGGCGGTGAAGAAGAACGCGGATTTCATCGGCAAGCGCTCGCTCACACGCTCCGACACGGCCCGCGACGATCGGCTGCAACTCGTGGGCCTGCTGACCGCAGATCCCGCCTTCGTCATTCCGGAGGGCTCCCAGATCATCGCTTCGGCGCGCGAGCAGAGCCCGCGCACGCCGATGATCGGGCATGTCACATCGAGCTATTTCAGCCCCACACTCGGGCGCTCGATCGCGCTCGCCCTCGTCGCCGGCGGGCATGGGCGCATGGGTGAGCGCATCCATGTCGCGCGCGCCGGTGCGGATCCCGTCCCCGCCACGATCACCGGCACCGATTTCCTCGCAGGCCTGAAGGACGCATCATGATCGACGAGCGCCGTGTTTCCCCGCTGGCTCATCGCGAGCCCCTCCATGCCGGCGATTTCGCCCATCTCGCGGAAGACGCCTTTCGCGGGATCGTGAGCGTGCGCGCCGCGCCGATCCATCTCGCCGCGCCGCTCCAGGCGGTGACGGGGCGCACCCTGCCGATCCGCGCCGGCCATGCCGATCTGGGGCGACGCTGCGCCGTGCTCTGGCTCGGCCCGGATGAATGGGCGATTATCACCGCGCCCGATGCGGCAGCCGGGATCGCGCAGGACTTGTCGCAGGCGCTGGCGCCCTATCACCATCAGGTGGTGGATGTCAGCGACTACAACACCGTGCTCACCCTGCGCGGCAGTGCGGTGCGCGAGCTCCTCGCCAAACTGATCACCATCGACCTGCATCCGCGCCATTTCACCCGCAGCAACGGCGTCGCCACCCTGTGCGGCAAGGCACAGATCTGGCTGATCTGCCGCGAGGACGAAAAGAGCGCCCGCGAACCGCTCTTCGAGATCGTGGTGCGCCGCTCCATGGCGGATTACCTGTGGTGCCTGATCGCCGATGCGGGCCGCGAATGGGCGATGCCGCCGCAGGAGCCGATCGGCCAGGTGCCCCTGCATATGCCGGGCTGAGGGATCGCCCCCGGCCCGGCATGGCTGCCCTCATCCACCATATGCATTGTAGAGTGCCACCGGATCCACGCGTCCCTGATGCAGGTGGCGCGTGAGCCGCAGGTCTTGCGGTTCATCGAGGCTGAGTTCCTTCGGTTCCGGGCCGGCTGCCTCGAGCTTCAGGACGTAGAGACCGGCGAATTGTTCCAGATGGCTCGTCTCGGTGATGGCGAAGTTCTCCATGCCGGGCTGGCCGGCGCGTGCGACGACCTCGCGGCGATAAGCTTCTGGCTCGGCGAGATGCAGGCGAAGTGCGGTGAAGTTGCCCGATTCGCGGTAGCGATTCTCGATATCGACGACGAACACACGCGGCGCTCCGGTCAGCCTTCCCCAGAAGGATTGCTGCACGGTGACGTTCACCACCGCGCCCTGTTCGGCGAGGTTGCACAGCAATGACCCGAGTGTGGGCAAATCCTGGAAGATCGTGTTGCCGGTCTTGGCAACCGTCAAACCCATGGCATCGCCGAGCTGGCCACGCAGACGATTGCAGGTGTCGTCACGATGGGCCTGCATCACCTTCTGCAGCATGTCGGTGGGGCGAAGGGGAACATCGGGAAAGCGTTCCGCGAAGCGTTCGGCGAAAGCGTGGTGCAGTCTGGCATCACGCTGTGCGGTTGCCTGGATGTCATCGCCGACAGGGAAGAGCACCCGGCTGAGGCGCACCGACCGGATATAGGCGGTCTTGTCGCCGCGGGAGAGGGCCGTGCGGATCTGATCGACCTGACCGGCGAGCCGGTTTTCTGCGGCTTCGAGGAAGATGTCGCTGATCGTGTATTCCCAATCCAGATTGACCGGGCGGCTGCGCTGCTCGGCCATGGGCGCGCGCGTGCCGTAGTCACGCAGCAACTGGCCTGCCTGTTCGAATTCCTGATCCGAACCGATCCCGGACGCCATGGCGTTGCGGAAATCGCCGATGAAGGCGTCCCTGTTGCGCAGATGCAGATCCTCCGCCACCTTCCGCAGGCGCTCGACCTCATTCGGCCAGTATTTCAAGGCGCCAAAACTCTTGCCGGTCGAAGCATCCGAAAGGGCAAC
>PXAW01000566.1 GCA_003567055.1 Hyphomicrobiales bacterium | reverse complement strand
GCGAATTCGATGTCGCGGCCCGGTTCGCCCCGGATGCGCTGCACGGCTATGCCGACAAGGTCCGCATCAAGCTCAATCTCGGCCCTTCCATGAGTTTCGGAGACATCGTCGGTCTGCGCACCGCCTTCTATCTCGTGCGGGAATCGCGCCCCGATGCGCGCACCGGCCTGATGCGCTCGCAGGAGACCGCGACCCTGACCTTTGAGAACAGTTTCGCTGAGCAGCGCGCGATCGACGTGCCGATCTGGCTCTCGATGATGCTGGGTCAGCGCGTGGCACCGGGCCAGGTGGAAGCCGCGCTCGGCCTGCAACCACTGCCGCCGGGCGGCATCGTGATCCCGCCGGGCGGAAGCGAGAGCGTGCGGCATCTGTTGCAGCGCGCCTGGCACCAGGCGGACCCGCAGCAACAAGACATCATCGCCGCGTTCATCGCCGACCATCTTTCCGGTCCCGAGCCGGATTTCGTCGACGGCCATACGCTGACGCCGCAGCTCAAGGACGCGCTGATCGAAACACTGTACCGGATCGCGACGCCGTTGAGCGAGGGCGCGTTGTCGCGCGAGGCGGCGGAGTGACCGGGGGTGCGAAAAATCTTGAACCGGGCGTGATATTAATGATAATTAATAGATTATTATTAATTCATTTTTCCAAGAGGTTTTCATGAGTATCGCAATGCATACCGGAATGCCTGCAATCGCGAGCAAGGGTGGCCCCCTTCGTGATGACGACTTGGCATTCCGGCTCCCGCCGGGCTATCCCGATCTCGTTCCGCGGCGTCCTCTGCCAGCCGACGGTTCCATGCCCTCGGTATGGCCGCCCGGCTCCAACCGCCCGGAGGCGCCCGATATGAGGGACGTCAGATTGCAGCGGAATGAGCAGGGCGCGGTTTTGGTTGATCTATTCGATGCGTCGCAGGTCCTGCACTTCGACACTGGCGCTGGCTCGATCACGAACGACATCGAGCGGCGGCGTGCGGAAAACCCGGACGCGCGGTTGTTCGTCCTGGGTGAGACACATTCGCGGACGGCAGAGGCCATTGCGCAGTTTACACTCTTTTATCTTCTTACAGGCGAAGAGCGGGGTAATCTTGTTCATGCAATGGAGGCTCCAACGACACCTTATGTCGATGAGCTGATCGACAAGCTCTATGACGGCGATATTGATAAGGACGAGTTTCTCGCGCGTGCTTCCGTCGCATTGCAGCATCAGTATCTCGCGGCGCTGATCCGCCATGAGAACGAAACCGGTGAGATTGTTGAAAATCCGGCGACTCTGGATGATTGGCGTCGGGGGCTGGAGCGTGATGTCATCAGAAATTTCGACAATAACATTCGCGCCGTACTCATCGATCGCAACCGCTTTACCACTGACGAGACGGGCGGTTACGCGGACAGGACTGCCGGCATGGAGGAGGCAATTCTGGAAACCATGCGGGATCATCCCGACAAAGTCATTGTCGCGCAGGTAGGCAACCTGCATCTGCTTCCCGATTTCGTCACGAATGACCAGATCCGGGAATCGGGGGTCATTTCCCATGGCGTCCCCGGCGGTCGGATCCCGTCGGAACGCCCCTTGATGTCCGCGCTGACCGAAGCGTTCGAGGACGAGGTGCACTTCTATGTCGGTATCCGGTACGCGGAAACCGGAACGGGTATAGCTGAGATACCCACAGAGCCCGATATTCCAGTCCTCCTTGAAATGGACCCGATCGCTGGCCGTGAATATGATGTCGAGGCCACACGCGCCCGCATGATTGAGAACGGCAATTGTGCGCCGGATGAGGAAAACTGCTGGGCTTTCACGTCCGGTGACAATGCCAGCTTCTACATTTTCTCGCCTAATTTCTACAGAGAACCGCGCAGCCGCACTCCTGAGCATCTGCCATTTATACCCGAGTCATTCTGAGCCGGTATCAGCAGCGCCGCCCCGGTCCTCCGGAACGGCGCGTCACCCTTTGAGATAATCATCCGTCGTGCGCACCTTGCGCATGCTCTCGTCATGCGGATCGAAGCCCTCGTTGACGACGGCCTCGACGCGGCAATCCTCGCACATTTGCAGGACGCGGCGGCGTTGCTCGCCGGAGGGGCCGGAGAACATCCAGTGCGTGCTCAGTTTGGACTGGACGCGCTCGATGCTCGCCTTGGTGCCGAACAGCTTGCCGCAGCTGATGCAGGCGAAGGGCTCCTCCTGCTTGAGCAGCTTCTTCGGCTCCTCCCAGGCTTCGAAATCGAGCTGGGGCACGAGCGTGATCGCGTCTTCCGGGCAGGTCGTCTCGCATAATCCGCATTGCACGCAGGCGCTCTCGGTGAAGCGCAGCATGGGGTAATCGGGATTGTCGGAGAGCGCCCCGGTCGGGCAGACGCCGACACAGGCGAGGCAGAGCGTGCAGGCATCCGTATCGAGCGCGACCTGGCCGAAGGGCGCGCCCTCGGGCAGCGCGATCGCCTTGGCCGGCTGCGGCGCATGGCGGTTCATCTGCGTCATCGCCAGAGTCAGGAGCCCGCGCTTGTCCTCCGGCGCGAAGAACGAGGCGCGGCTTTCCGGCATCGCGACGGGCTCGTCCGCGAGCGCGGCTTCCAGCGCATCGGGATCATCGGTCTGGATCAGGGCGAGCGTTTCCGGGCCGTGGCCGGTGCCCGTGGTGATCGTCTCCATCAGGGCGAGCGTGCGCTCCAGCCCGTCAATGGCGTGGCGCGGGCGTTCGCGGGTGAGAATGCGCAGACCGCCGGCGCCCCATGCCAAAGCCGCAGCGATGATCTCGGGGCCGGTCTGCGTCGCCTCGTTGACGGTGAGCGGGATGACATGCGCCGGCAGGCCGTTGCCGAAACGGGCGCTGGCATCAATCAGCGGGGTGCCGTGATCATCGTCATGCAGGAGCAGCACCGGCGCGCGGGTGCCACCCGCATCATACCAGGCCCGCAGGGCCGCGCGGATGCGCCGGGCGAAGCTTTCCACGGTGGGCAGTGCATAGGAGGCCGCGCCGGTGGGGCAGACGGCAGCGCATTGGCCGCAGCCGGCGCAGATATTCGGATCGATCGCGACGCTGTCGCCGGCGGGTTCGATGGCGCCGGCGGGGCAGAGATCGAGGCAGCGGGTGCAGCCCGTCTGCTGGTTGCGCGAATGGGCGCACAGATCCGGGGCGAAATTGATGAAGCGCGGCTTGTCGAAGGTCCCCACCATCTGCTGGGCCTTGGCGACGAGCTTCGCCACGGCCACCGGATCGGCGGGATCGGCGCGGAAATAACCGGGGCGCAATTCGCCGGCGGGAAAGAGCGGCGTGCCGCCCGTCAGATCGATGACGAGATCGCAGCGCGACACCGCGCCGTCACGCGTCTCACCGAAGACGAGCCTGCTCCGCGAGGATGGCGACGGGCCGGCATAGGCATCGACAGTGAGTTCGAATGCACCCAGATGCCCGCTCGCCCGGGCGATACGTCCCTGCAGCACCGGGAAGGCGTTGCGGCGCGGCGGCGTGATCTCGGCGCCGGGGGTGACGAGAACGGTGATGTCGAGATTGTCGAGCAGATCGCGCGCGGCCTCGAGCGCCACCTCGTCACGCCCCAGGATCAGCGCCACGCCACGGCTCTCCATCGAGACGATCTCGATGGGCTCGGCCTCTTCTGCCGCCTGCGCGATCAGCGCCGCCATCTTCGGGCCGGCAGCCTGCGCATCGCTGGACCATCCCGCCGTCTCGCGGATATTGACGAAGCTGATATCCGGCTCGGGCGCGTAGGCGTCTCCCGCTTCCTCCGCAGCGGCCTGCGCGAAATCTGCGGCGACTTCCTCGAAGAGGGGTTGTTCCTGCGTGCAGGTCACCGTCATCGGGCGCCCCGTGGCAAGCGCCTCGCGAAAACGATCGAGCTGGATGCGACAGAGCTGATGCGCGGTCTCGGGCATCTCCCCGCAGCCGGAGGCGGCGATGGCGTCGCCGTCGACGGGCATGGTGCCCTCGCAGCTGCAGGTGAGAACGAGGCGGTCGCGCTGCTTCATCGGTCACTTCCTCCGGGATCACGGATTCGCGCTGTTTTTGCTCTTTGCGATGCGCGGTCTGATCACTACTCTATAATTCATCCAGACAAGGAAAAAAGGGAGAGGCCTGGTGCCGCCTTCCAAAAATCATCGCGACCGGGGAGAGAGAGCATGAGCGAGGGGCGGGCCGGCAACGGTCAGGCGGAGCCGCAACAAGCGTCGCGCAACCTGCCAAGACGGGAGGTGATCGCGGCGGGGCCGCCGGATGCGCCGCGCCGCCTCGTGCTGCCGCCGCCCTATGACCAGCATCTTTGCGAGGATGGCGACGTGCTCGACGAGGCCGTCCGGCGCGCGCCGGAGGAAGGCGCGGGCACGCTCGTCTGGCGCAAGAGTGGCGGATTGCTCGCCTTCGCGGTGGTTCTGGAGCCGGAAAAGCCGCTGCGCGAGGCGCGGCTCGCCTTCTTTGCCGGCATGTCGGCGCTGGGCGACGCGCTGGCCGCCCATTGCGCGCCGGACAAGCCGCTGCGTTTCGCCTTCCCCGATACCGTGCTTTTCGACACCGCACGTCTGGGCGGCGCGCGTTTCGTCACGCCGGAAGGCTGTGGCGAGGATGATGTGCCGGACTGGATGGTCTTCGCGGTGGAGCTGATCGGCGATCGCGACCATCTGCCGCATCCGGGGATGTTCCCCGATTCCATCTCGCTGGCGGAGGAGGATTTCGAGGAGAGCGAACTGATCGTCGAGAGCTTCGCCTCCTATCTGATGCTGTATTTCGACCGCTGGACGCATCAGGGTTTCGAGGCGGTGGTCAGGCCCTATCTGGACCGGCTGGAGCCGAAGCTGGAGGCAGGCGCGCGCGCGATTGCCGATGGCGATCTGATCGAGCGTCTCCCCGATGGCGAAACACGCCGCCTCGGCCTGCTCGAAGGGCTCGCCGCCTGTGCCTGGCGCGACGGGAAGGGGCCGCGATTGTGATCCTGCTGCCACGCACCATCCGCCTCGACGCCTCCGACGCCGTCGTCTTCGCCCGCGCCGCCGAGCCGGGGGAATGGGCGGTGCCGGGGACTTTCCTCTTCGCCGGGCGCGATCCGGCGCAATTCTCGCGCAAGGAGCAGATCGCCTTCCGCTCCGGCTTTCTCGGCGCGGACAGTTTCGGTTTCTCGACGCTGATCATCGTCCAGCCTGCAAGGGAGGAGGAGCGCGCGCAGATGGTCGATACGCTCGCCCGGCAACTCGTCACGCATCTGGGCGCGCCGAGCGCGGCGATCGCGCGGCCCGCTGCGGAGGAGGAGGTGGCGCTGGCGCAGGATCTGTGCCGGGGGCATGCGGAGAATACGCTCATTGCCCTGCATCGCAGCTTTGGCGAGGACGGCGCGATCCATGAGCAGTTCCGCACCCTCAAATCCCGCGACGAGACGGCCTTCGGCGCGGGCTATCTGCGCGGCCATGATCGCGCCTTCTACATCGTCGAGAGCGACGAGGCCGAGGATGCGGACGATCCGGCGCATCATGTGGATCTGTTGAATTTGCGGGGGCAGGAGCGATGAGGGAATTCTGGGTCGCGAGCGGCCACCAGCTCACCCGCCTCGATGCGCGGGGCCGGATGATCGTCACGGATGAATTGCTGCTCGCCTGGCTCGCGCGCCCGGAAGTGCTGCCGCCGGAGGAGGCCTGCGAGGCCGAGCGGGCGCTGCATGCGCGGCTGATGCGCGCCCCGCGCGACCGCGTCAGCGAGGCGGATATCACCGCCATGGCCGATCCGGATGCGCATGAGAACTGGCGCTTCCTGATCGCCCTGCGCGACCGCCTGCTGGAGGCCGGTACCATCGAGGAGGGCTATCTCGCCATCCTGCGCGAGGGGCTGCGGCTGCCGGTCGTATTCTACGATCAGCTCGTGCAGCTGATCCTGCGCAACGCGCTGGAGGGTTGCGAGGATGTCTGGACGTTGCGCGCCGCCGAGATGCTGTTTCGCGCCCAGCGCGGGCATGTCTCGGACGGGGCGCTGATCCTCGCCGATGACGAGCTCGTGGCGGAGATGGAGGCGGAAAAGCAGCTCTCCCCGCTCAATGCGATGTTTGCCGGCGGCGTCGATGATCTCGACGTGCTGGTCGAGGAAAACGCCTGGACCTATTGGAGCCGCTCGGATGCGCACACGATGGCGCTGCCCTTCGGCGCATCGTCGCAGGCCCGGGACGGGCTGGCCCGGGCGCTCGCCGCCTTCGTCACGCATCTGACGGGAACGCGCGTGCGCATCACGCCCCTGACCAGCGTCGAGGATGTCGATCTGCGCTGGTATGTCGGGCTCGACCAGATCGGCGTGAAGATCGGCGATGCGCTGTGGCGCGGGGAGGATCCCGTCGGTGCGCTGGTCGGTCTGTTCCGGCTCGAATTCGATGATCCGGAGGTCATGATCGAGGATGTGCGCGGTGCGCCGGTCTGGCTGATACTCGGGATGGGCGATGACAAGATCATACGGATGAAGCCGCAGAACCTCATCATGGGGCTGCCGCTCGTCGCGCTTGCGACGACGCATTAGAACGCGTTCCGACCTGACGGAGTCAGGCCGGGCGCACTAAGTTATTGTCAGACGCATCATTTCTTCCGTCAGCCGGTATCCATCTGACGGAATGATGCTCCAGGGGTGACCGGATGGCCAGGGAAGTTCTCAAATTCGGTGTCGTGGCGCAATCGCGCCCGCCGGTGACCAAATGGGCCGGGCGCCAGGTGCGGCCCTATGCCGTGCTGCCGTCGGTCCCCGATGTCGCGCCGCATACGCTGCTCAGCGACGAGGACGGGATCGAGACCTGGTATCTCGGCACGCATGACCTGATCCTGCATACCGGCGATACCAGCCATTATCAGGACAATCTGATGAGCCGCCGCCCCGGGATCTGGGTGGTGATCCCCGAGGTCGAGGATGCGCGCAAGGCGGATATCCGCCTCGTCACCGTCGATCCCTATGAGGGGGAGGGGCTCGCCCTCGATACCGGGGTCGTGGTCGAGGTGGTCGGCATGCCCGATGTGCTGCGCATGAAGCTGGAAGATTTCATCGCGCGCCACCATGTCGAGATCCCGTTCAAGAAGCGCAAGCGCAAGCCGGTCGATGTCGAGAAGGATCCGCGCGCGCCGCGAATCCTGCAGCCGCAAGACAAATGGGTGCGCAAATGAGCGGGGGCTTCCTCGGGCGCTGGTCGCAACGCAAGCTTTCTGAGAAGGAAAAGCAGGAGGCGCAGCGCAGCGCGACCGATTCGGTTGACGGGGAAGACGCAGCGCCTGAATCGGACGCGCGCGACAATCTGTCACACAGCGATGCGCCGGAATCTTCTGCCGCGCTGCAGCAAGAGGAAATGCTCAGCGAAGAAGAGCTCGCGGCTCTGCCATCGCTCGATTCGATCACCACGCAGACCGATCTGCGCCAGTTCCTGCGCAAGGGCGTGCCGGGAGCGTTGAAGAACGCGGCCCTGCGCAAGATGTGGCTGCTCGATCCCGCCATCCGCAACCATGTGGATTATGCCGTGGACTATGCCTGGGACTGGAATGTGCCCGGTGGCGTGCCCGGTCATGGTGGGCAGATTGCGGGCGAAAGCGTGGCAAAAATGCTCGATAAACTGCTTCCGAAACCGGTTTCCGATGAAACGGCTACGGTTCCAAAATCGCCGGATCAGGCG
>PXAW01000010.1 GCA_003567055.1 Hyphomicrobiales bacterium | reverse complement strand
CCGTTTCGAAATGGTGTTCCTCTGCCGGATGGTGGGTGTAGCCCTTGACGCGGGGGCTGCCGGCTGTGTGGATCGAGCGCCAGAAGGGCTGCACGATGACGGCGTCACCCTGGAGAATCTCCTGCAATTGCGCCATCACCGCGCGGCGCGCATCGACGTCGAAGGTCGCCTCCGCCTCGTCGAGGAGCGCGTCGAATTCCGGATTGGAATATGACGATTCGTTCCACGGCACGCCGGTGCGGTAGGCGAGGCTCAGCGACTGGGTGCCGAGCGGACGGTGTGCCCAGCTGGTGAAGCCGAAGGGCGTGGTCATCCAGCGGTCCCAATAGGTGCCGCCGGGCATGATGTTGACGCTGAGATTGATGCCGGCGGGACGCAGCATCTCGACCAGCCCCTGACAGGTATTGGGCTCCCATGTCGGCTGGGCGACACAGTCGATGGTGATGTCGAGCCCGTCGGCGTAACCGGCCTCCGCGAGCAGTTCACGTGCGAGATCGTAATCCTGCTGTGGCGCGCCGATATCGGCATATTCGGGATGAATCTGCGCGACGTGATGATCCTCACCGGGAACGCCGAGCCCCTGATTCGCGATCTGGAGCAGCCGGTCGTGATCGATACAGGCCTGGATCGCCTGCCGCACGCGCAGATCGTCGAAGGGTTCGGTATCGACCTTCATGCGCGCGACACCGGTCTGCGCCGTCTGCGCTTCATAGAGATCGACCGTCGGCAGATTGCGGGCGGCGGGAACCTGCTCGACATTCAGGCGAAACAGCAGATCGACCTGGCCGGAGGCCAGTGCGGCGAAGGGCGCTGCCGGGTCGTCGCCATGGTCGATATAGTCGATCCCGTCGAGATAGACCTCGCCGCCCCACCAGCCGTCTTCGCGGCGCGCGAATGTGGCGCGTTCGCCGACGCCGAAGCGGGTGAGTTCGAAGGGCCCGGTGCCGATCGGCTCATTGGCCCAGTTGCCGCCCTGGAAGGAGCGGTGGGCGATCAGGGCGGGGTAATCGCCCATGCTCTCGGGGAAGGCGAGGAAGGGGACGCGCAGATTGAACTCGACCGTATGATCGTCGATCTTGCGAATGGCGCCGTCCGCCATGCGCGAACCGTCCTCGTTGCTCTCGCGCAGGGCCGAGAAGCGTCCGTAATTCGAGGAACCGACGGCAGGATCCATCCAGCGCTCGAAATTGGCGATCACGTCATCGGCGGTGAAATCGTCACCATTGGTCCATTTCACGCCCTGTCGCAGATTGAAGGTCCAGGTGCGCAGATCCTCCGACGCGCTCCAGCTCTCGGCCAGATGCGGCGTGGCGAGGTTGTCGCTGGAAATGCGCACCAGCGGCTCCAGCATATGACGCAGGGTATTGCCCTTTTCCGACCAGTCGATCGTCGCGGGATCGGAGATTTCCTTCACGTTCATCGAGACGCGCAGAACGCCACCGCGTTGCGGGGTGCCGTCCTGGGCCTGCGCACGCGGCACGAAACCCTCGCCCGTCAGCTTGCCGGCCATGCTGTAGGCGACACCGGCGGAGAGGCCGAGCAGGGTCGCGGTGCGCAGGAATTCGCGGCGGCTGGCTTTGCCCTGGCCGAGCGCATCCGCCAATTTCGGCAGCTGAGGATGGTGTTCGGCGAGTTGTGCGCGCTCGTTCGTATCGAGGCGCTCGGTATCGGGGGTCTTCCTGGTCATCGTCGTCCTCTTTGCCGTCAGCTTCTGCCCGTCAGATGCTCATCGAACCATGCCGGGCGGTCTGATCATGTGTCTCGTGAGCCGGACAGAGCGAAAGCCGGATGGCGGGCAAACGCCGCAGCAGCCGAATCCGGAAATCCCGGCTGGATAAGCGTTCAGGCGACGCGGCAAATCATCACCGCGACGGACACGGTCGCTCGACTACATGAGACGTCGAAGGTGGTGATGCGTCGAAATCAGGTCCGACACGTCACCACCCATGACAAGAGGATAGCGCCCCGCGAGACTGTGTCAAATTCGGGGCAGATTTGCGGGAAGCCGGCACCCGGACGGGGTGCGGTGGCTGCTCAGGCGGCTTTTGCCGTGGTTTTCAGTTCGGATTCTCCATTCGCCGCATCGCCCTGCGCCTCGTCCTTGCCGAGGATCGCGCCGAGGAAATCGTCGACCGCGCCCTTGAGGGCATCGGATTCACGCGCCAGCCGCTCGGCGGAGCCCTGCACGCGACTGGCCGCGTCGCTCGAGCGCTCGGCGGAATCGCGCACGCCGTCGATGCTCTGCGAGACCTCATGCGTGCCGGCGGAAGCCTGTTGCACATTGCGCGCGATCTCCTGCGTGGCCGAGCCCTGCTCTTCCACCGCCGCAGCGATCGCCCCGGCAATCCCGGCGAGGTTGGAGATGGTCTCGGCGACGCCGGTGATCGATTCGGCGGAGCCCGAGGTCGCGGCCTGGATATCGGCGATCTGGCCGCTGATCTCCGTCGTCGCTTTCGCGGTCTGATCCGCGAGGTTCTTCACCTCGGCTGCGACGACCGCGAAGCCCTTGCCGGCCTCGCCGGCCCGCGCCGCCTCGATGGTGGCATTGAGCGCGAGCAGGTTGGTCTGGTCGGCGATCTGCTCGATCAGGGCAACGATATCGCCGATGCGCTGGGCGGTATCGGCCATGGTGCGCACCTGCGTCACCGTGCCGCTCGCGCGATCCTGCGCCTCGCGGGAAATCTCCGTGGACTGGCTGACCTGGCGGCCGATCTCGTCCACCGATGAAGCCAGCTCCTCGGCTGCTGCGGCGACCATGCCGACATTGGCCGAGGCCTGCTCGGAGGCCGCCGCGACGCTGGTGGCGCGCTCGCGCGAGGTCTCCGAGGCGCCGGTCAGGGCCTGCGCGGCCTGTTCGAGCTCGCCGGCGGCTTCTGCGACGCCGTTGACGATGGAGCCCACCGCCTCCTCGAAACGTGCAGCGAGATCCTCCATCGCCTTGCGGCGCTCGGCGGCGAGTACGGCCTCGCGTTCCTGCTCCATCCGGCGATCGGCCTCGGCCTTGGCTGCGAGCGAGGCGCGGAACTCCCCGATGCCACGGGCGATGGCGCCGACTTCGTCGCGGCGGTTCATGCCGGAAATCGCGATGTCGAATTCGCCGGATGCCAGCCGGCGGATATCCGCGACGCTGCGGTGCAGCGGACGGGCGATGCCGAAATGGGCGAGGGCGAGCCCGGCCAGGACGCCGGCGAGGATCCCCGCGAGGGCGATCGAGACCAGCATGGTCACCGTATTGGCCGCAACCGCATCGGCACGCTGCGCGACGATTGCACTCTCGCGATCAGTGTAATCCGTGAATGCGGCAAGGCCATCGCGCAGCTCGGCCATGTAGTTGCGGTTGCGGTCGATCGTACCCAGCACATAGAGCTGGCTTTCGACGATATCCGCCGTGGCGAAGGTCTCGGCCATGTCGATGGTTTCGAGCACACCCTCGTGGTACTGGCCGTAAAGCTGCGAGACCTCTTCCAAAAGCGCCCCTTGCGCGGCATCGGCGCTCGCCGTCAGCGCATCGAGCTCGGCGCGAAAGGCCGCATCGGCTTCCTCGATGGCAGGGATGATCATCGCCACGCGCGAGGGGTTCGACGCAATTTCCATTTCCGCGCGCGAAAGCTCGATCGCGTTTTCGCTGAGCGCCCCGGCGCGGCGCACCTCACCGGTCTTGCCGTGGATCTCCTGCGCACCCTGCGCGAGCGTATCGAGACCCTGATATGCGGTGAAGGTGATGGCGAGTGTCGCAATCGCCATCAGGAAGACGATGGCGACGGCTTTCAGCGAAACGGACATTCTGGCAAGCATGGTATCCCCCGGCAGGAAAATTGGCCGACCATTGAGGTACCAATGAATGCTTTACCGGAACTTACGGCCACGCTGCCGCAACCATGAATAATCGCAAATTCCTCTAGGGAAGTTTCCAGTCAATATGCTTTCCGAAGCGGCTCACCAGCGGGGCCGGCGCGGATTGCCGTCGGCATCGACGCCGCCATAGGCCTTGTCGTCCTCCTCGCGCTCGGGCAGGAGCATCACGGCGGTGCCGATCGCCGCGCCGGCAAACGTCGCCGAGACGCTGAAGGTGAGGATCACGAGCGCGAGCACCGCAACATCCGAATTCGCAACCAGCGTCCCGAGGCCGCGCAGATCGAAGGCGAAGGCGAGAGCCACGAACAACACGCCGAGCAGCGCACCGAAGGCGCCGTTCAGGACGAAGAGTTTGATCAGGGGTTTACGGTAGAGTTCGCGCATGGCGGCACCTTTCTCCGGATCAGGCGATGCTAACGTGACGCGCATGTTTTGAAAGATGACGCATCGCCGCTGGCAGATCTGCGCATCGTCATGCTTTTTCGCCTCCCCTTGCGGTGGACCGCCGCAGCCATGCTAGGATCATTTCGGTGACGCCGGGGAAGACGGCGGGCCGACCTGCAATGACCGGACGAGTATCGCCATGCGCATCGAGAACGAACCGAAACTGGACTTCAAGGATGTGCTGATCCGCCCCAAGCGCTCGACGCTCGGCTCGCGCGCCGAGGTCGATATCGAGCGCGTCTTCCGTTTCGCCCATACGGGCCGGGAATGGCGCGGCTTTCCGATGATCGCGGCGAATATGGATGTCGTCGGCACAATCGCGATGGCTCGCGCGCTTGCACGCCATGGTGCGCTGGTGGCTTTGCACAAGCATTATCCGGAAGAGGTGCTGATCGATTATTTCGCAAGCGACGAGCCGCAGCATGCCTTCTATTCGCTCGGCACGGCGGAGGCCGATTGGGAGAAGTTTCGCGCCGTCAAGCGCCGCGCACCGGTCGGCATGATCTGCCTCGACGTCGCCAACGGCTATACCGAGAAATTCGTCGAGATGGTCGCGCAGGCTCGCGAGGAGAATCCGGATGCGGTGATCATGGCCGGCAATGTCGTGACCGGCGACATGACCGAGGCGCTGGTGCTGGCCGGCGCCGATATCGTCAAGGTCGGAATCGGGCCGGGCTCGGTCTGCACCACGCGCAAGATGACCGGGGTCGGCTATCCGCAGCTCTCCGCC
This sequence comes from Hyphomicrobiales bacterium, assembly GCA_003567055.1. Taxonomy (GTDB): domain Bacteria; phylum Pseudomonadota; class Alphaproteobacteria; order Rhizobiales; family Beijerinckiaceae; genus Saliniramus. The sequence continues at coordinate 2,618 of PXAW01000010.1, read as the reverse complement.
GTGATCGAATGCGCGGATGCGGCGCACGGGCTCAAGGGGCTCGTCTGCGCCGATGGCGGCTGCACCGTGCCGGGCGACATCGCCAAGGCCTATGGCGGCGGCGCGGATTTCGTCATGCTCGGCGGCATGCTCGCGGGCCATGACGAATGCGAGGGCGAGATCGTCTACGAGGAAGTCGACGGCGAACGCCGCGCGAAATCCATGGTCTTCTACGGCATGTCTTCCGATACCGCGATGAAGAAATATTCCGGCGGCGTCGCGCATTACCGCGCCTCGGAAGGCAAGACGGTGGAGGTCGCCTATCGCGGCCCGGTCGACGACACGATGCAGGAAATCATGGGCGGGGTGCGCTCGATGATGACCTATATCGGCGCCACCCGCCTCAAGGAGGTGCCCAAGCGCACCACCTTCATCATGGTCGGCGCCCAGCTCAACACTGTCTTCGGACAGTGAGCCGGGCGCAGGGCGCGGAGATCGCGACGCTCAGAACAGCGCCAGCTGGCCGGGTGCCGAGCGGGCCGGCTTGCAGAACAGATCGGTGCGCAGCCGCACCCGCTCCTTGTTGAAGCCGAGCCGGTTTGCCGCGATCTCGAAGCGCCGCCCGATTGCCCAGGCGATCGGCCCGGTGCCGCTCTGGCGCACGCCCCAGCGCGAATCGTAATCCTTGCCGCCCTGCATGTCCTGCACCAGCGACATCACGTGCTGTGCCCGCTGGGGGAAATGCTCGGCGAGCCAGTCGCGCGCGAGCGCCTTCACCTCGTGCGGCAGGCGCAGCATGACGTAGCCCGCCTCGCGGGCGCCGGCCTCGTAGGCGGCGTCGAGCAGACGCTCGATCTCGTGATCGTTGATGGCCGGCACGACCGGCGCCACCAGCACGCTCACCGGAATCCCCTCCGCACGCAGCCGGCGGATCGTCTCGAGCCGCACGGCCGGCGCCGCCGCGCGCGGCTCCATCTTGCGCGAGAGGCGCGGATCGAGCGTCGTCAGCGAGATCGCCACCTTGACGAGCCCCTGCTCGGCCATCGGCCCGAGAATGTCGAGATCGCGGGTCACGAGCCCGGATTTGGTGACGATCCCGACCGGATGGCGCGTGCGCGCGAGCACGTCGAGAATGCCGCGCGTAATCTCCATGCGCTTCTCGATCGGCTGGTAGGGGTCGGTATTGGTGCCGATGGCGATGGTGCGCGGGCTGTAGCCGCGCGCCGCCAGTTCCTGCTCGAGCAAGGCGGGTGCATCGGGCTTGGCAAAGAGCCGCGTCTCGAAATCGAGCCCGGCCGAGAGCCCCTGATAAGCATGGCTGGGCCGCGCAAAGCAGTAGAAGCAACCGTGCTCGCAGCCGCGATACGGGTTGATCGAGCGGTCGAAGCCGAGATCGGGGGAGGCGTTGCGCGTGATGATCGTCTTCGGGCGCTCATGCGTCACTTCCGTGCGCAGCGGCGCGACCTCCTCCGGAATGTCCCACGAATCATCGAAAGCCTCGCGCGTGACACGCTCGAAGCGCCCGGTCTCGTTCGTCACCGCGCCACGCCCGCGCCGCATCCGCGCATCCACGGGAGCCGGGCGCGCAGCGAGGCGCTGATCGAGGCGTTCGCGCCAGTCACGGTGTTGCAGATGATTCGGCTTCATCGCGAATCTCCTTCATTGATGAGAACAAAATAGAACATTAATCAAACATTGGCAAGTCTGACCGGAACACGGCCTATGCGGGCCTTGCGATGGCGGGCATGCCGGGCGCGGGAATCCTTGCCAGAGCGGCACCCTGGCGCCTAAAGCAGGGGTTGCGATCACCGGCGACGCGCATCGGAACAGGCAGCATGGCCCGCAAGGACGAGATTTCAGCAGACGAACCCCATTATCTGCACGCGCCGCGACCGGCGAGCATGCCGGTCTCGTTCCGGCTGCGCGGGAACCGGCTGATCATCGAGCGGCTGGGCAGCGAGCAGGCGATACCGCTGTCGCAGATCACCGAGGCGCGCCTGACCTACGAGCCGCGTTCCTTCGCGCAAAAGCTCTACCGCACCCGCCTGCGGCTCGCGAGCGGGGGGAGCTTGTCGCTGCATTCGGTGAATTTCCGCTCGATGGTCTTCGCCGATCGCCAGGAGGAGGCCTATGCGGCCTTCGTGAACGCGCTGCTTCCCGCCATCGCCAAAGCCAATCCGCAGGCGCATTTCACAGCGGGGCGCACGCCCTTCGTCTGGGGCGCGCTGATCGTCACGACGATCGCGATCTTCCTCGCCATCGCCTATTTCGTGATCTTCGCGCTGCGGGAAGGCGAAGCGGCGGCGATCGCCATCGGTCTGTTCATCGGCGCTGCCGGCCTGTGGCAGATGCTCCCGATCGTGCGCCTGAACCGCCCCCGCGACTTCCGCCCGCAGGATCCACCGGCGGCGTTGCTGGGCGGATAGAGGGGTGTCGGCGCACAGTGCCCGCGCCGGGTTGGAAGAAGGAACAAAAACAGGGCTGGCGGAACACGCCGCCCCAAGAGTTTTTTGCATTTTCTGCAAAAAAGTCATCGCCTCATTGCGATCATCCCCAGTCGGAAGAGCAACTTAGATATTTTGCCGGTTTTTCCCCGGCCTCGGAGCTCATTGTCGAATGATCGGGTCATCACCCCCGCT
>PXAW01000482.1 GCA_003567055.1 Hyphomicrobiales bacterium | reverse complement strand
GCCCAATATCACGCAGAAGAACCCCGAGCCGCCGGACGCGAAAGAATATGACGGCATGGAGGGCAAATACGAAAAATTCTTCTCCACCAATCCCGGTGAAGGGGATTGATGACGGTTTCACGTCAGCAGTTTTGATTTTTCACGGTTTTTGTGATAGGGTGCGTGCACCGTCGATAAACACGGCGGGCGTCCACTCTATCGTGAGCTCAAGCCAATCATGACGATTGTTCACGCCGCCTTCGGAACGGAACCCGTCCATTTTGAACTCCGGTGGCGAAGCGACGCCTGTTCGACCGGTTGACACGCATTCAGGGGACACGAACCGCCAGCGCCTTTTCGGGACGCGGGGTGGTGCGTGCTTGTTTTCGGGTTCGCCGAGCCCCAATCGGCGCATCCACCATCGTCGACGCGACGGACCAGAATGTCGCGCGGCGCCCATGCAGGAGGCCTTCATCGCATGACGACCGCCAAGAAGAACGCCAAGCAGCTCGGTTTCAAGGCTGGTGAAGCTATCGTGTATCCGGCTCATGGTGTCGGACGCATCACCGCGATCGAAGAGCAGGAGATCGCAGGCTTCAAGCTCGAACTCTATGTCGTCAGTTTCGAAAAGGACAAGATGGTCCTGCGCGTTCCGACCAGCAAGGCGGAAAGCGTCGGGATGCGCAAGCTCGCCGAAACCGATCTGGTTCAGAAGGCACTCGACACCATGGCGGGACGCGCCCGCGTGAAGCGCACCATGTGGTCGCGCCGTGCGCAGGAATACGAGGCCAAGATCAATTCGGGCGATCTGATCTCGATCGCCGAGGTTGTTCGCGATCTCTATCGCTCCGATGCCCAGCCCGAGCAGTCCTACAGCGAGCGTCAGCTCTACGAGGCCGCCCTCGACCGCGTCGTGCGTGAAATCGCGTCGGTCAACGAGATCACCGAGACGGAGGCCCTGAAGCTCATCGAGGAGAGCCTCAACAAGTCTCCGCGCCGCGGCAAGAATGCCGATGCGAGCGAAGCGGATAACGACGCGGATGGGGACAACCTGCAGGAAGAAGCTGCCTGATACGGCGCTTCCGGCTCCTGACCCGTCAAGGCCCGGCTCTTCGAGCCGGGCCTTTTTCATGGGGTGCGCACCATCTCATGCAAGATGCGCCCCCGACCGGGAAGCCGGAACATGCGCCGCATGATCAAGCGCGTCATGCAGTGCGCGACGGAGCGGGTCACGGGCGCGCTGGACGATTGCCGGGTAGGGGGAAAGGATCACTTTTGCCGAGCAGCGCCCTGCCCGGCTCAGAAGCCGAGCCCGGTGGCCAGCGTCTGCACCACGAGGAACGCGACGGAGAATGCCAGCAGGGCCACGGCCAGTCGCGGCGCCAGGGCGCAGAAACTGCGGGTCTCGGCGTAGAAGCCGATATTCAGGGGCGCTGCAGATCGCGGGTTCATGTCTCGTATCCGGGTTTCGAGCAACGGTTTTCAGCGTGCTCACAGTCAAGCTTTGTCGCAGCTAAACTGATTCGCCAATCCGGGCTACTACGTGCGATGCGTATCCGCCATGCATTTCACGTATGGATTTATTGTGCGAAGCGCTACCCTCGGACCCGACGCTTCGGCGCCCGTGGCGCGGCATCGACGCCACTTGAAGAAACGGTGCCGGTGGGCCAATTTAGGTGGTGATGAGAATGGTTGCAGATATGCGTGTGTTCGCGTTTTTCATGGTGACGGCGCTGGCTACGGTGCCGATGCTCTCCAGTGCAGAGGCGCGGCTGGGTCGCGAGCCGCAGGCCTGCATGTTTTTCGCCCTCGACTATGCCGAGGAGCTCACCGGAAACACGCGGATCGAGGCTCTTTACGACGAGCAGATCGGAATTCTGGCGACCTTCGAAGAGCTGATGGACGACGAGACCCGCCCACCCCGGGCGCGGCTCGACGAGGCGCGCACCATGCTGCGCAGCCGTGAAATGCGCGATCTCGATCGCGAGATCCGCCGCGCCATGCGCACCCTCGATGAGGGCCGTTCCATCGTCGCGGGCTGGCGCGGGCAATATTGCCCGGTCGCGCGCCCCGATGGCGGGGAAGGGCTGTCCGGGCAGGAGCGCTGCGATGCGCTGGCCGCGACCTTCGTCGAGCAGATCCGCATCGACCGGCGCTCCCCCGAGCAGACGCGCCTCTACGAAGCGCTCGAAACCGAGCGCCAGACGATCCTGAAAGCGCGCATCACCCGCAGTGATCGCAACGACCTGCTCGAGCTGCTGCGCCTGCGCACCGAAGCCGTCGAGAATCTCGACCGGCTCGAGCGCTTCGTCATGCTGCGCGACGAGGCGCAGGATCTGATCGCCGGCCTCGAGGAAGAAAGCTGCGTCGAGGCCGAGCGCAGCTGAGCAATCGGCGCCTGCGATGCGGGATACATCCTGCCGGATAGAGATTTCTGCTCAACAATTAAGCATCGTGAAACGCATTCGGGCTATCAGGGTATCCCGGCAGCCCAGCCGGCAAGCCCTTTCAGGATCCGGCCCGGATGAAGACGGTTCTCGCCTGTATCACCGATCAGCATGATCTGATGCTCGTTCTGATTGCAGCCCTGGTCTGTATCGCGGGATCCTGGGCGACGATCCGGCTCTACCGGCGCGTCCTGTCGACGACGGCGATGGAAAAGTCGGCCTGGCTCGTGCTCACCGCAGTCGTGGCCGGTGCGGCGATCTGGTGCACGCATTTCATCGCGATGCTCGGCTATGACCCCGGCGTGCCGGTGGGATTCGATCCCGTTCTCACGATCGTGTCGTTGCTGGTGGCCGTCATCGGTGCCGTCATCGGTTTTGCGATTGCGGCGACCTCTGCGCTGCGCGCGGCGCCGCTGATCGGCGGTGCCGTGGTCGGTCTCGCCATCGCAGTGATGCATTACACCGGCATGATGGCCTATCGCGTGCAGGGCATCGTCATCTGGGACATGGCTTATCTCGTGGCGTCGGTCGTGCTCTCCGTCGCATTCTCCGCCCTCGCCCTGCAGATCACCGCGAGCCGGAGCGCCAGGCGTGCCGAATTCCTCGCGGCCCCGGTTCTGGCGCTCGCCATCGTCAGCCTGCACTTTACCGGGATGGCAGCATTCCGGGTCGAGCCGCTCCTCATCGAAGGCGCCTTCTCCAATCCCGATGCGCTGCGTGCACTGGCGCTCGCCGTTGCCGGGGTGGCTATCGCGATCGTCGGCGCCGGCATTGCCAGCCATCTGATCGACAATCATGCCCGGGCGGAGGCCGGAGAAGCGCTGGGCAACATGTCGAACGGTCTGATCATGGTCGCCGGCAATCGCACGATCCGCCTTTTCAATCCGCGCGTGCGCGAACTCTTCTCGCTCGCCCCCGAGCAGATTCGTATCGGGATGAGCCTCGTGGATTACCTGCGCAATATCGGCCGCGAGAACGGCTGGGACGAAGCCCGGATCGCGCGGGTCATCGCCAATCACGATGAATGGATGTGGCGCGGGGAGATCACGCGCGTCGAACACCATTGCGACGACGGCAAGATCCTCCAGGTCACCTGCCAGCCTCTGCCCGATACGGGTGCGATCATCACCTATGATGACGTGACCGAGGCACGCGAGGGTCAGCGCCAGATCGCGCATATGGCCTTTCACGACGCGCTGACGGGGCTGCAGAACCGGCGCAGCTTCACCGAAACGATCGACGTGCTCGCGCAGCGATCCGGTCTCACCATGCTGATGATCGATCTCGACCACTTCAAACCCGTGAACGACACGATGGGTCATGCGGTCGGCGATACGCTGCTGGCCGCCGTCGCGCGGCGCCTGCAGGATCTGTGCGGTCCCGACGACAATCTGTTCAGGCTGGGCGGCGACGAACTCGCCGTTCTGTGCACCGCAGGGCCCGACCATGCGCGCGCGCTCGCGGAGGATATGCTGCACGCTCTGAAGCGTCCGTTCTTCCTGCGCGAGCATGTGATCACGATCGGCGCCAGCATCGGCCTCGCCGCCGCCCCGCGCGGCGCCTCGCCGGAGCGCGTGCGGCAGATGGCCGATCTCGCCCTCTACAAGGCCAAGCAGGCCGGGCGTGGCGGCATCGAAGTCTATAGCGAAGGCATGATCGAAGAGGCTGCGCGGCGGCGCGCGCTGGAGAGCGCGCTCTCAGATGCCGTCGCCGGCGGACAGCTCGAACTGCACTATCAGCCGCTCTTTGCGCTTCCCGGAAAGACCCTGAAGGGATTCGAGGCGTTGCTGCGCTGGCGGCATCCGGAGCGCGGGATAGTTTCGCCAGCGGAATTCATTCCCGTAGCGGAAGAAACCGGCGCGATCATCGGGATCGGCGCCTGGGTGATCGAGGAAGCCTGCCGGCAGGCGGCGTCATGGCCCCGGGATCTCTACGTCGCCATCAATGTCTCGCCGGTGCAATTGCGCTCGGCGGATATCCTCAAGCGCTTCACGCAGGCCCTGGAGCGCCACGCGATCATGCCGGGGCGTATCGAGGTCGAGGTGACCGAGACCGCCATGGTCGAGGACGCCGCAGAGATCGCCGCAGCCCTGGCCGGATTGCGGGCGCTGGGCATCAGGGTCGCCATGGATGATTTCGGGACGGGATATTCATCGCTTGCGCATCTGCGTGCCTTCGAGCTCGACCGGATCAAGATCGACCGCAGCTTCATCGGCGCGCCCGGTGATGACGGCAACGCGATGGCGGTGGTGCGGGCGATCACCATGATGGCGCGCGATATGGGGATCGCGACCACCGGCGAGGGCGTCGAGACTGCCGCGCAACTCGACAATCTCGTCGCCATCGGCTGCGATACCGCCCAGGGTTATCTTCTGGGCAGACCCGTGGATGCGCAGGCGGTGCGCCAACTGATCGACGGCGCAAGCGGCGCTGCGGAGCCTGCGCGCGCCGATGGCTCATCCGGGCGCATCGGGCACGGCTGAGACAGGCCGCGCGCTCGGGATGGCGCTTGCGCGATACGCTTGTGTTCAGGCAGGAGCTCCCGGCGCCTGCGCGCGATCGAACTGGCCGTAATCGCGGCGGATCGCATAGATCGCGGCGGCTTCGAGCCCGGATATGCCGGTATGCGTTTCGAGCAGGGTCTGCGCGGCATCGGGCCCGTCGGCGTCGGCCAGGGCAACGAAGCGGCCCGCATGGTTGACGCTCTCGAAGGCGCGAAAACCCGGCACGGCGACCTCCGCCCCGCCATAGAGCGCGACCACGCGTGCAAGCCCTGCAGGTGTGAGGTGGCCTGCAGGTGGATCAAGCCCTGCCGATTCGTCGTGGATCATGCGGGTCTCGGGCCCACCCGCCTGCCAGTGGTATGCCCTGGCGCCCACACGAATGCGGTAATCGGCGAAATGCTTCTGCCGCCCCGCCGCCTGCGATTGCCGGTGGCCGGCATCGCGGCGCCAGGCGATGATCGCCTCCTCGCTCTCCCAGAGCTGATGCGAGAGCAGAAGCTGTGCATCGTCGCATGCGCCGTAGCGATCGATGAAGGCAAGCCCCTCATGCTTCGCGAGAGCGGGGCGCAGCCGATCGACATGGTCGAAATAATGCCTCAGATGCCCCGGATGGGGGCGTACTTCGAAGAAGAGGGCATGCATTGATCCGCCTCCGGGCCGTCGGTTTCGCGCGCCCCGACTATGCAGATCACCCGCTCCCGGCTCAAGCGCCCATGTGCAGGCTCGGATTCGCTCCGCGCCGTGCCGGCGCTTCAGCGCAGCTGGCTGCCATCGACGAAATTGAATTCCTCGATCAGCATTTCGCGAATGATCGGGCTCTCGAGCCGGGCATTCACCCGTTCCGTGAGCTGCGCGAGGAAGGCGCGGCTGTCGAAGCGGCGCAGGTTGCGGAAGTCGATATCCTCGGTCGTAAAGATGTGGTGGAAGGCCTCGTCCACGATGAAGGATTCCGCCGGTACGCCCAGAGCCTGCAATTTGCGGCTTTGCGCGGTATAGACGAATTGCGCGACGACATAGCCCTCGACGGCGCCGTCGGTAATGATGGGAACCGTCATCGCGCGGGTGGTCTCGTAGGTGATGCCCTGGAAATAGGTGCTCTCATCCGTCGCCGCACCGGCCTGGCGGGTGAAATATTCCACCGCGCCATAGCCCGAGGCGAGCGTCACCAGACAGAGCCAGAATCCGGCCAGGATCATGCGTATCATGGCGTTGCGCCCTTCTGATCGGGCCGGTACGCGCCGCCGGCATCAGCGGCATGTTCTCCGCCAAGCGGCGGCCGCGGCGCCGGGCGATCGGCATAGGTGCCGTCCGATTCATGCGCCTGCATGACCTCGGCGATCAGCCCGGCAATGTCGCGCACCGCGACGATATGGGTGGACAGGGTGTCCTGATTGTCGGCGACGACCTGTTTGAGGCGATCGAGTCCCTGTTCGAGTGCCGGCGGGGCCGGTTCGTCGCCCAGAGCGCGCGCGGCCCGGCTGAGTTCGAGCAGGCACTGGCTCTTGCGATGATTCATCTGCTTGAGCGTGTCCACCGAGGCGCCGCGCAACAAGGTGATCTCCTCGCGCAGGAGCGCCTCCAGCCGTCCCGCTACCGCGAGCGCCGTATGCGCCGCCGGGCTCATCGGAAGAGCATCCGCTGGCCCGGAATCATCCGCTCCGCCCGGCAGCGCCATTGCCCGGTTATCCTCGTCGTCTGCGGGCGTGTGCGCCGGCCTCGTCATCGCCGCTGGCATGTTCGTCTTTTCCTCCGGATGGGATGTCATGATGAGTGTTCGCCTCAGCCGCCGTTGCGCCACAGGCCTGCGAAGAACAGGCTGGCTTCATGCGGATCGGAGAAGATGTCGTCGCGCGCCGCGATCTCTTCCAGTGCCGGGCGGGTTCCGGATTCGCCCTGTGATGCCATCAGGCGCTCGATCGAACCGGCATCCCCGTCGCCCGAAGCCGAAGCCTGAAGCGTGGCCGCAGCCTGCGTCGGGGTCACGCCGAAGCCGGCACCGCTCCTTGATCTGGCCTCGTCGGGATGCAGCTTCGCGAGCTGCTCGGCGATGCCGATACCGCCGGAGCGGGCCATCGCATTGCCGATCTGCTCGGCCTTCATGCCTTTCCAGATATCGCCCGCCGTGCCTGAGCCGTAGGATGCGGTCGCGTCATCGGGCAGCATGGTCTCGACGAAGGTGCGCAGGATGAAGGCTTCGAATTCCTGCTCCGGCGTCATCGGCTGATTGGCGGCGGCCTGGGACCTGCTCGCCGTATCGGCACTGTCGCCGGCGCCCGCGAGCGGGTCGAGCCGGTTGCGCAGGTCGGAACTGCCCGCAGCCGCGCCGGTGCCGCCGGGCGCGCCGAGTGCATCGCGGTTCTGCATGGCGATACGCGCCTCTGCCGGGCGAAACGGCGTCTGCGCACCCGCCGGGCCGCGTCCGGAATGCTCCATGGCGGCGGCGAAGGCGTGCGGATTTCCCGATCCGTCGCCGGCAAGGGCGGCCAGGCGTTGCGCGGGCGTCCCTGTACACACGGCCACGTCTAGGTGTGCCGTGTGTTGCCAGTTAGCGGCCTCTTGTTTCCATACGCTGTTCGCTACGCGCAAGGGCGCGATAACCAGCGCGCGGTGGGCCATGAAGCCGTCAAGCATGTCAGAAAGCGCAGTCAAGCTGCTGACGGTCTTGCCAAGGCCCAAGTCGAGGAACAGCGCGCAACGATTGCGGTCAAGAATGAACTCAACCGCTTGGCGTTGGTAGGGGTGGAGGTCAGAGCGGGAACGCATGGTCGATGGCCTCCAACGAGT
>PXAW01000195.1 GCA_003567055.1 Hyphomicrobiales bacterium | reverse complement strand
GTGTTGACCTGATCGGCATCGGTGATGTTGCCCACGCACATCGTCGCCACATGCGCCTCGTTGCGGATCTGGTCCGAGAACGGCGTCTGGAACATGCGCCCGAAGATCGGGCGCGCCTCGTGCACCGTCTGGCCGGTGGAGACGTCGACGAGATCGACCCCGGCCTGCGCGAAGGCCTCGGCGATCGCCACCGCGTCGTCACCGGTGATCCCGCCCTCGGCCCAGTCGGTGGCGGAGATGCGCACCGACATCGGCTTGTGCGCCGGCCAGGCCTCGCGCATGGCGGTGAAGACTTCGAGCGGAAAGCGCAGCCGGTTTTCGAGGCTGCCGCCATAGGCGTCCTTGCGGGTATTGGTGAGCGGCGAAAGAAAGCTCGCGAGCAGATAGCCGTGGGCGCAATGCAGTTCGAGCATGTCGAAGCCGCAGGCCTCGCCGCGCTGCGTCGCCGCGACGAATTGCGCCTTCACCGCGTCCATCTCGTCGCGGGTGATCTCGCGCGGCACCTGGCTGTCGGGAAAATACGGGATGGGGGAAGCGGAGGTGATATCCCAGGCGCCCTCCTCGAGGGGCCGGTCCATGCCCTCCCACATCAGCTTGCTCGCGCCCTTGCGCCCGGCATGGCCGAGTTGCAGGCAGATCTTCGTATCGGAATTGGCATGCACGAAATCGACGATGCGCGTCCAGGCCTCCTGCTGCGCGTCGTTCCACAGGCCGGTGCAGCCCGGCGTGATCCGCGCCTGCGGCGAGACGCAGGTCATTTCGGTGAACATCAGCCCCGGCCCGCCGATGGCGCGCGAACCGTAATGCACCATGTGCCAGTCGCCGGGCATCCCGTCCCTGGCGGAATACATGCACATCGGGCTCATCACGACGCGGTTTCCCACCACCATCTCGCGCAGGCGAAACGGCTGGAACATCGGCACTTGCGGATCTTGCGTATCGACATCGAAGCCGGCTTCGCGCACCTGCTGCGCGAAATGGCGGTCGATCGCGGCGACGAATTCCGGCGCGCGCAGGCGCAGATTGTCATAGGTGATCGCCTTGGCCCGCGTCATCACGCCGAAGGCGAATTGCACCGGATGGAAATTCCAGAACCGCGCCACATGCTCGAACCAGACCAGCGACACATCCGCCGCGTGCTGCGTCTTCTCGGTCTCCTCGCGCCGGGTCGATTCGAAACGATCGAGCGCGCCGGCGACAGCGCTATCCTTCTGAAAGCATTCGTAGAGATGGATCGCATCCTCCATGGCGAGCTTGGTGCCCGAGCCGATGGAGAAATGCGCGCTCGCCTTGGCATCGCCGAGCAGGACCATGTTGTCCTTCACCCAGCGCGCATTGCGGATCATCGGGAAATTGCGCCAGATCGAACGGTTGGTGATCACCGGATGCCCGTCGAGTGCATCCGCGAAGATCTCCTCCATCAGCCGCGCCGATTGCGCTTCGTCCATCGCGTCGAGACCGGCGCGTTCGAAGGTCTGCGCATCGGTCTCGAACACCCAGGTCGAGAGACCGGCCTCGTATTGATAGGCATGGGCGATGAAGGGGCCCCATCGGGTCTCGCGGAAGATGAAGGTGAAGGCGTCGAGCGGCTTGGTCGAACCCATCCAGGTGAACTTGTTGGGGCGCAGATCGACCTGCGTGCCGAAATGATCCTCGTGCTTTGCGCGAAACCGGCTGTTGATGCCGTCGGCGATCACGACGAGATCGGCATCGAGCGCGCTCTCGTCTTCGATCTCGCTCTCGAAGACGAGTTCGATGCCCAGTTCCCGGGCGCGCTCCTGCAGGATCAGGAGCAGCGTGCGCCGCGAGCAGCCGCAGAAGCCGTTACCGCCGATGCGGAAGCTCTCGCCCTTGAAATGGATGGCGATGTCGTCCCAATAGGCGAATTCCTGGGTGATGCGGTCGTAGCTCGGCTTGTCGTAGACCTCGAAATTGTCGAGCGTGGCATCGGAGAAGACCACGCCGAAGCCGAATGTATCGTCGCGGCGGTTGCGCTCGTGCACGGTGATCTCATGAGCGGGATCCTGCTTCTTCATCAGGATCGCGAAATACAGGCCCGCCGGCCCGCCCCCGATGACGGCGATCTTCATGATGCTATCCCCTCGTCGCACGCTTTTCCGGCGCGTCATTTCATGCCCTGCGCGGCATTCCGAAAATGATTTAAGCTTAAAACAATTTCGCGTGCAAGCACGACAAGATGTCCCGGGGGCCGGCCGGTCCGGCCCTGTCGCAGCGGAACCCCGTGCGCCGGCTGGCGTTAGCCCGGCTCAACTGAAAGGAGACCACGCCATGCTACGCGGTGGATTGTTATGGATGCTGGGCATCCCCTTGCCGATCATTATTCTGCTGTTTCTCTTCGGCATACTCTGAGAAGCCGGCGACCGGCAGCTGCCGGTCGCATGACGATCAGGTCCCGCAGAAGGTCAGCGTCACGCGCTCATGTGCCTGCGGCGGCGCCTGATAGGCCGCGTATTGCGGCTTGTCGGCGAAGGGCTCGGCCAGAACCCGCATCAGCTCTTCGAACGGCCCGAAATCATCGCGCATCACCGCCGCGTCGATCATCGCCTCGACGCGGTGGTTTCTCGCAATGACGACCGGATTGACCGCGCGCATGGCCTTTGCGCGCTCCGAAGGCCCGGTCTCCTCCTGCGAAAGCCGCGCCCGCCAGCGCGGCAGCCAGGCGCGGATCGCATCGCCCTGTGCGAACAGATCGCGGATCGTCTCATCGGCCCCGTCATCGAAGACGGCGTCGGCGAGCCCCCGGAAAGTCAGGGTGAAATCGGCGCCGCCCTGATACATCGCTTCGAGCAGATCCTCGATCAGCGCGTCGTCACCCTCCGCCTCCCGTTCGAGACCGATCTTCGCCCGCATATGGCTGCGCCAATGCGCGCGGTAGCGCTCGGGAAAGGTGCCGAGGATTTCGCCGAGCCGGGCGATGCCGCGCTCGGTATCCTCATCCACATGCGGCAGCAGCGCTTCGGCGAGGCGCGCCAGATTCCACGGCGCGATACGCGGCTGGTTGACATAGGCATAGCGCCCGTATTCGTCGACGAAACTGAATTTCGTCGACGGGTCATAGGCATCCATGAAGGCGCAGGGGCCGTAATCGATGGTCTCGCCCGAGATCGCCATGTTGTCGGTATTCATCACGCCATGAATGAAACCGAGGCTCATCCAGTGGGCGACGAGCGCCGCCTGGCGCTCCAGCACCTCCTGATAGAAGCCGAGATGCCGATCCGGCTGGCCGGCGAGCTGCGGGCAATGGCGGGCGATGGCGTGGTCGGCGAGGATCGCCACGGCCTCGTGATCGCCCTGTGCGGCGAAATACTGGAACGTCCCCACCCGGATATGGCTCGAGGCCACGCGGGTGACGATACCGCCGGGCAGAAACGCGTCACGCACCACCTGCTCGCCGGTGGTGACGGCAGCGAGCGCCCGCGTCGTGGGGACACCCAGCGCATGCATCGCCTCGCTGACGACATATTCCCGCAGGACCGGCCCGAGCGCCGCGCGCCCGTCACCGCGCCGCGAGAACGGCGTGCGGCCCGATCCCTTCAGCTGGATGTCGCGGCGGCGCCCGTCGCGATCGATCACTTCGCCGAGGAGGATGGCACGGCCATCGCCCAGCTGCGGCGTATAATGGCCGAATTGATGGCCGGCATAGGCCATGGCGAGCGGTTCCGCGCCCTGTGGCAGAATGTTCCCGGCGAAGATCTCTGCGCCTTTCGGCGAATCGAGCGCCTGCGCATCGAGGCCGAGCTCCTCGGCCAGGGCATGGTTGAGGCGGATCAGACGCGGCGCGGCGACGGGCGCCGGCGGCAGCTTGGCATGAAACCGCTCGGGCAGGCGGGCATAGCTGTTGTCGAAGACGAAACCGCCGATCGCGGTATCGCTTGCGGGCGCCTCGGGATCTTGCGTCGGGAATTCAGGTGAGGTCGAGGGCATGCGCCTTCAGCTCCTGCAGATCGATGATGTCGAGGGCGCGCTCATGTGTCGCGGCGAGCGCGACCGGCGGGGCGACGCCGGCTTCCAGCGCCTCGCGCCAGCGCAAGGCACACAGGCACCAGCGATCCCCCGGTTGCAGCCCCGGAAAGCCGAATTCGGGACGTGGCGTCATCAGGTCGTTGCCGCGGGCACGCGAATATTCGAGGAATTCCCGGGTCACCTGGGCGCAGACCACGTGGCGCCCGACATCCTCGGGACCGGTTTCGCAGCAGCCGTCGCGGAAAAATCCCGTCATCGGAGCGATCGAGCAGGTCGCGAGCGGCTCACCGAAGACGTTTCGGCTCTCGGGTGGTGCAGGGGGCCCTGCGGAAGACGGGGCATTCTCGCCCTGTTGGCGCGTCATGATGAACCCGTTTGCTCGTCAGTGTGGCTTTGTCTGCGCATGCGCCCGGTCATACCGGGGCGATCTGACGCCGACTCTGCGGCCCGCCCCCCGCATCCGGCTGCGCCATTTGCGATACCCCGAACGGGCGCAATCTTCGAGGGAAGATCGGGTCATTGCAGACGCTTGTCAATATGATAGCGAAACGATACATTGGAGAGATGGAACACAACCCTCCAGAGATGCGCGCATCAGATGCGGTGCAGTCGGCATCCCCGGCTTGCGGGCCCGATGCCGAGCTCGCAGCGGATCTCATCGTGCATCTGGCCCGGATCGCACGGTCGGGCGACGATGGAGGGGAGGCGAAAGCGCGCAGCAATGCGCAACGCCTGAGCGCGGCACAATGGGCGGCCCTGCGCTACATGGCGCGCGCGAATCCGTTCTCGCGCACCCCCTCGGCCTTTGCCCGCTATCACGGGACGACACGCGGCACCGCCTCGCAGACGATCAAATCGCTGGTCGCGGCCGGATTGCTGACCCGTGCACGCGATGATCGCGACCGCCGCAGCGTGCGCTTCGCGCTGACGGCGTCCGGTGAGGCATTTCTGGCCGAGGATGGGGCCTGTGCTCTGGCACAGGCCGTTGCCGATCTGCCCGACGCCCAGCGTGAGAGCCTGATCACGACGATGCGCCGGCTGGCCGGCGAGATCGCCGTCAGTCATGGCGCGCCCTGTTTCGGCTGCTGCCAGGATTGCCGCCATCTGCGAGAAGGCGAGGCCTGTGCGGGCTTTTGCGCCCAGGTCGGCGCGCCGCTCAGCCTGGATGACATGCATCTGCTCTGCGCCGATTTCGAAGCGGCGGGCGAACGCGGCTGATGCAGGCCGGCCTCACGGGCGCGGCCAGGCCGGATCGCGAAATTCCTGCAACTCGAAGCGATAATTCTCGATCCCCCCGAAGAACGTCGCATAGACGTTGAATTTCTCCGACAGCCGCGGCGGCCCGTCAAAAACCACGCCGCGCGCCGAGAGGAAAGCATGGGCCGCATCGACGTCGCGCACCACGAAGGTGCAGGTCACACCGGGATTTTCCGGCGGCTCGCGATTGGTGCACACGCCCAGGAACGATGTCGGCGAGACGCGGTAGATATGGCAGATGCCGAACTGGTCGAGCACCAGATCAAGCCCCAGCGTCTCTGACAGAAACCGGCTCGCAGCCGGGAGGTCGCGGGTATAGATGAAGGTGACCTGCTGGTCGATCAGGAAATCGGAAAGCGTATCGGACATCGGACGGGCTCGCGTTCTGCAATGGGCTCAGGAGTGCAGCATGCCACGATCGCGCGGCGGCGGCGTGCCTCAATTCGCGGCGATGCCGAGTTTCCCGGCGAGATCGTGGAAATCATCGGCGATGATGTCGTAGTGCCCGCGCGCTTTCGCATCCTCGTGGGTGGGATCGCCGTATTCCTGGGCGCGCAGGACGAAGGCCGTGCGCATGCCCGTTGCGGCGGCAGCCACGAGATCGGAATTGTGGGCGGCCACCAGCATGGTTTCGCCGGGATCGAGCGCGAGTGCTTCGCAACTGCGCAGATAGGCCTCGGGCTGCGGCTTGTAGGCGCGCGCGACCTCCGCGCCGAGGATCGCATCCCAGGGCAGGCTGCCATGGCGGGCCATGTTCACCATCAGCGCGATATTGCCGTTGGAAAGCGTGGCGATGATCGCCGCGCGCTTGAGCCGCGCGAGCCCGGACGGCGCGTCGGGCCAGGGATCGAGCCGGTGCCAGGCGCGGTTGAGATGATCGATCTCGGTCTCGGCGAGACCGGTCACGCCGAAGGCGTCCAGCGTCTCGACGAGATTTTCCCGGTGCAGCACGTCGAGGCGCAGGAAGCCGCGTGCGCCGGATCTGATCCGCTCCATGGCGGGCTGGTAGCGCGATCGCCAGTCCCGGGCGAAGGCATCCCAGTCGAGGGTGTAGCCTCTGGTCGCGAGCAGCGCCTTCGCCTCGCGCGCGATCGAACCGCGCCAATCGACAACGGTGCCGAACACGTCGAAGAGC
The DNA here is from genome assembly GCA_003567055.1 of Hyphomicrobiales bacterium. GTDB lineage: Bacteria > Pseudomonadota > Alphaproteobacteria > Rhizobiales > Beijerinckiaceae > Saliniramus. The sequence continues at coordinate 1,343 of PXAW01000195.1, read as the reverse complement.
AAGGCCTTGGGCAAGGTTTCGGGCAAGGCTTCGGGCATATCTGTCATCATGGCCTCCGTCAGTGCTTCTCACGTTCCGGGCGCACGATCGCGACCGGCTCGGCCTGTGTCGCGGCCTTCTCGGCCTTCTCGGCCTTCGCGGCGCGGCGCGCGAGCACGGATTCGCGATGCGAGATGAAGGTCGCGGCCCCCACGACGATGCCGCCGCCCAGGATGACGAAGGGGTCGAGCGGCTCGGCGAAGAGCACGATGCCCATCATGGTCGCCCAGACCAGTTGCAGGAACTGCACCGGCTGCGTCACCGTGATCGGCGCGTTCTGGAAGGCCTTGGTCATGGTCCAGTGCCCCGCCGTGGCGAAGAGCGCCACGAGGGTCAGCCAGGCGACCTGCTCGAGGCTCGGGGTAATCCATTGCACGGCGGCCACCGGGGCGAGCGCGATGGTGCAGAAGAGCGAGAGCAGCCCCACGATCACCGCAGTATCCTCGGTGCCGCTCAGGCGTTTCGCGATCAGGAACGATGTGGCGAAGAACGGCCCGGCGGCGACCTGCGCCATCTGGCCGATCGAGATCTCCTGGAAACCCGGCCGCAGGATGATCAGCGCACCCGCAATGCCGGCAATCACCGCGAAGACCCGGCGCATATGCATCGCTTCGCCCAGAAAGAGCGCCGCGCCGATGGTGATGAAGATCGGCGCCACATAGCCGAGCGCCGTCACCTCGGCCATCGGGATGCGCGCCATGGCATAGAACCAGAGGATCACTCCAACCCCGTGGACCGCGCCGCGCAGGAGATGCAGATGCAGGATCCGGCCCGAGGGACGGTGCGTCAGCAGCGCACCCATGAAGGGCAGCATCATCAGCGCGCCGGCGGCATAGCGGATGAAGGCGCCCTGCGCGGCGGGCAGATCCGCGCCGATATGGCGCACGATGGCGGTGACGCTGGCGAGCAGCAGGGTCGTCAGGAGCATCCAGCCGACACCGATGAGCGTGTTCTGCGCCCGCACCCGTCTGAGCCTCCCGGTTCATGCCGCGCAAGCAGCGCGCCGCATGGTGAGTATCACTCACCCGCATGGATTGCGGTGCAAGAAATTCCGCGTTCTCGCCTGCGTGATCGCGCCCGCGCCGCCGCAACAGGTCTCAGCCGCGCCAGAAACGCGGCATGAACAGGATCAGCACGGTGAACAGTTCCAGCCGCCCCAGCAGCATGGCGAAAGCCAGGATCCATTTCACCGCATCGGGCAGCGTGGCGTAATTGCCCGCCGGGCCGATGATCGGGCCGAGACCGGGGCCGACATTCGACAGCGCACTCACCGCCGCCGAGGCCGAGGTGAGGAAATCGAGATC
>PXAW01000382.1 GCA_003567055.1 Hyphomicrobiales bacterium | reverse complement strand
CGGCTCGCAGAAGGGTCGATGTGACCGGCGATTGCACGGCGATTTATGCCGGGGACAACACTGATCAAGCCCCTTGAGATGGTGCAGAGCCCGGAGCTTCAAGTGTCTGATTTATTTGTATTTTATTCGAAAAAACTGGCTGGGGGACCTGGATCCTGAGAAGCCAGAAAGTCGGATCCAAGACGTCAGTGAAATCAAATGGTTGACGTCGCCGGACTGCCATATGCGCGGGTAAAGTGGATTATGTGGCGGGCTTCTGTCAAGGCCTAGGCTCGGGCGCGGCTAGGCGAGCGAGAACAGGCAAAGATTGCCATCTCTGGCTCCACCAAACGCAATCTCTTCAAGCAACTGCTTGCGCACGGATCCCAAGCAAATAAGCGACGAATTTCCGGGTGATGCCCTGTTGTCCATTAGCGTGGGCCGTATGGCCAGCTGCCAGCATCGATACACATTGTGATGATCGCCTCATCGCGTGCGTCGACACAGCAGACAACCAGCGCGGCGTTGATGGAGTTTCTGACGGCTATGGGTTGATGGGGAATCCGCTCGCAATATCCGGCCCCGCATAGGCGGCTTGACCGCGATAAAATATCGGGGACCGCAGAGCTTAAATGTCCGCAAGGCGCCCCATAACGGTCATTCAATGCTTCGAGTGTCGATCCTGAAACCGGTCGGTTTGCCTCTCAATGGACTCGATATAATCGGCGAAACGAATTTTCCGTCTTGCCGCTTTGGCACGACGGTCTGCACAGGACCCCGACAACCAATTTCATCTCCCAGCGAACAAAGCCGACAGCACGGGCCACCCAGTTCGGGCGGCCCGTTCCCGAGCAAGCGGCACGATCAGTCGATCAGGGTGAGCAGGCGCGCATTGTTGGCGAGGATCAGGTCGTAGAGCGCGGCACTGCGTTCAGCGAGATCATCGTCATCACCCCAGTCGCCGGGGCGCTCGAACTGTGATCCAGCGCGATAGCTGTTGCCGGCGGCGGTAAGGAACCAGCCCATTGCCGCCACCTGATGACGGTCATCGGTGACCGTACCGTCCTCGAGAGAAAGCCGGCGCAACATCAGCCCTTCCTCATCCGTCTGATAGGCTATCGCCGCGTGGAGCATTCGGTCAGACAGCGAACCGACCGCAGCGGGCAGATCGGGGCGGTTCTCCAGAAAGGCGCTGGTGCCATCGCGCTCACGCAGCATCGAAAACCCGCCGGTCAGGTTGTTGAGGAACCGCCATTGCGCCTCCGTATCGACGCGCTCACTGCCGGCTTCCACACCATCGGCCGTGTAGACGACCGAATCCGCAAGACCCCAGTCGCGTATTGCCGAGTCGCTGGCGGCGAGGGCCTCGGTCATCATCGCCATGCGATCGAAGAGCTGTTGAGCATCGTCTCCTTGATGCTCCTCGCCAAAGACGACGAGAATCTCGTAAAGCCCCTTGTGCCCGCGCAAAAGGCTGCCCAACGTATCGAGCGTATAGGCACCGTCATTGCCCAGATTATAGGCGCCGATTTCGGCGTCCCAGGCTTCATCCAGCGTGCCGGTCAGTTCTTCAGCAACCTGTACCATCCGTTCGATGGTCACCCCATGCACGGTTTCCATATGCTCGCGGCTGAGCGCGCCCATATCGCCGGAACCACCCGGCTTGTCCCAGCGCACGAAGGAATAGGCGAGCGCATGCATCGCATCCAACCCGTGAGCCAAGCTGGCCGCATCACGCGTGCCGTCGATATCGGCGAAGCTACGCTCGCCGTAATGTTCCGAAATCAGGCGCCGGGTCATCGCGCTGAGATAGGGTGCGCCATCGAAAGTCAGGGCATCTTCCAGACCGAGATCACCCCAGCGACCGCCGCTGTGATGCATGTGATAGCTGAACGATGCATGGGCCAGATCGCGGATATCGAAGGGGTCACCGGCAACCCACTCGTCGCCCTCCAGCACCAGGTCGCCGCTTTGATCGACCATCAGCATGGCCGATGCCTCACGCATCACCGCCAGCCAGGCCTCGCCCTGACCGCGCATCGGGTGGCCGGCGAGCTCCGGATCATAGGCTTCATGCCCCATTTCGCTGTCGCGCATGATCCGGCCCACGCTGGCCAGGCCGTGCATGACCGCAGAATAATCCGTGTGATGCAGCGCCTGAAGATAGACGAGCGGCGCGCCGTCGGCGTCGAGCTGGGCCGGAATTTGGGCGCCGGGCCGTTCGGCATCAGGCATCGGCTCGTAATTGGCCTGCGCCGGAAGACCCAGCAGCGCCGCAGCACAAATGCCGAGCGCAACCCGCGCGCCGCGTCGGGATAATGAATGCAGCATGGTTGCCTCCTTGGAATTTTCACTTTGTATTGCGGACATGGGAAACCTGAGAAAACGAGATATTTTCCTGCCGCCATATAACTTTTCCGCCATACCAAGGCGGAGCGTACAATCGCAAAATGAGGCACGTGCCTCACAACGATCACTCTGCAACGGTGGTGTCGATAATCTCCGAGATTTCCGCATCGGAGGCCAGCATTACCTCTGCGACCTCGGGTGCAAGCATTGGTGCAAAGGCTTCGGTATTCATGCGCGAGAGGAATACCTCCTCACCGGAGGTTTTGTAGATGCTCACACGACAGGGCATGAATGCGGAGATCGGTCGGGCTTCATCCATACCGAGAATCTGCGCGCTGTATTGGCCGCTGCAGGCATCAAAGATAATCACCGGATCAAGCGTGTAACCCCGTGCCGAAAGCACACCTGCCATATTGGTCTCGTTGAGCAGACTCCATCCTGCTTCTTCGGTCGCAGTGCGGAACCGATCCACCGTAACTGCAAAGGAGTGTGGACTCTGGGTAACCTGCACCATCTCGGGCATTTCACCATTTTGCGCCACTGCGGGGCTGGTAATAGCGATGGCAGCGAGAGCGGCCGCGGCAGTGAAGCAAGAGCGCATTGACACTTGTTGCATAGGGATACCTTCCGGGGTTGAGTGTCGTCGTCCGGAAGACAACTTGCGGCGCCATGCCGGGGTTCCACGCGAGTATCGTCATCCGGATGCCTTCGCCATAGCGACGGTTCATCATGAATGCTGTTTGTCACGCGATTTCGCTCCTGCCACGACGCCAGCCGAAAGCCAAAGAAAGCATCTTTGACCGCTATAAGTAGGCCAACACTTCTAAAAATAGCATGTTTGCAGGCATTCGGAACCGTTCGTGACAGCGTAAAGGCGGCTTTCCGCCCTGCGGTGACCAACTGAAGACCGTCCGTAATCGGCCCCCGTCATGCCATCCTCCCCCCCCCCGGAACCCATCCCCCTCCACAAATGTTGACCCCCGCACCATAGCTGCGGTTAGCTCTTCCGGCTGGTTTGCGTTTGGGGAGGATGATGGGTTTGGGTGATCGGGATGAGGATGGGCGGGACGGGGCTCGTGGCGGTCGCCGCGAGCGGCGGCGTTCGCCTGTGGATGATGAGATTGCGCGGTTTCTCGATGATCTGCTCTCCGGGCGGGGGCGGGAATTCATCGAGGCGGCGCGGGATCATGCGGCGGATTATGCGGCGCGGCGCAAGGGGGATGCGGCGCGGTCGGTGGAGGATATCGCGCGCTCGTTGCGCGATTCCGGGCATGCTTTCGACGACCGGCCCCATATCCGCGATTTCGTCGATGCGGCGGCGCTCGGGCTCGAAAACCTCGCCGACGACATCCGCACCCGCAGCTTTCGCGACATGGTTGGCGGCGTCGAGGATTTCGCCCGCAAGCGCCCGCTGCTGGTTGCCGCTGCGGCGGGGCTCGCGGGCTTCGCGCTCGCCCGCTGGATGACCCGCCCGCGTCACGAATCCGCGCCTGTGCGCCCGCATTCCGCGCCTGTGCACCCGTATCCCGATGACGAGTGGAGTGAACCCGATGACCGAGCGTGATCCGCGCGACGAAGACCGGGGCGCATCCGGGCCAGATGGCACCGGCTATGGCGGTGATGATCGCGGCGGTGACGAACGTGGTCCGCGCGCGCTCTACCAGCTCATCGCCGATGCCCTGCGCGAGGCGACCGAGCTGGCGAGCAAGGAATTCGCGCTGTTTCGCGCCGAGCTCGCGGAAAACATCCGCCGCCTGATCGCCGGGATCGCCATGCTGATCGTCGCCGCGATCTTCGGCGTCGCCACCATCGTGCTGCTGACGGCGGCTTTGGTCGAATGGATCGCGGTGCTCGTCGGCTCGAATGCGCTCGCCGCGCTGATCGTGGCCGGGGTGACGCTCGTGCTCGCCATCATCTTCGCCCTGATCGCCCGCAACCGCCTCTCGCTGACCACGCTCGAACCACGGCGCACGCGCGAATCGGTGAACCGCGACGGCGATGTCTTCTCGAACCGGAGGCGCAAATGAGCCGGCGCATCGACGAGATCGAGGCGGATGTGGCGCGCTCGCGCGAGCGGCTCGAAAAGACGCTCCAGCGCATCGAGCACAAGCTCTCGGCCTCCGGCATGGTCGATGACGCGCTCGCCTCGCTCCGGCGCACCCGCCACGGCGATGTCGTGGACCGGGCGATGGGCGTTTTGCGCGACAACCCGGTGCCGGTCCTCGCGCTGATGGCCGGGATCGGCTGGCTGATCGGGCGGGCCGGGAGCGGGGAGCGCGATGCCGCCCGGGAGGCGCGGGCGCGGGAGCGCGCATTCCGGCACGAAGCCAGAGCCGCAACGAAGGACGCATCGAAGGACGCATCGAACTCTTCCCGAACTGACGCGTTCTCTCCGGGAACAGAGGCGACACCTCCGGCGCCCGACATGTCTCAAGGCGAGCGTGTCCGGCCCGACGTGTCACCGCAACCGCGCAGCTGAGGAGTATCGGCATGGCCGACGATAACGACAACAGGACACCGGATGAAGGCCAGGAGATCCCCAACCCGGCCGGAACCTACTCCGCCAACCCGTCGGCGCGGATCCGCCAGACCGCCCGCTCGGCCTCGAAGATCGCCGAGAAGGCGCGCCGGCAGGCACGGCGTGAGGTCGAGGAAGAGCTCGAAACCCTGCGCGCGCAGCTCCACACCTATGCCGAACGCGCCGATGACGCGACGCGCGAGGCCGTCGAGACCGCCCGCCGGCGCGCGCGTGAAGCCTATCGCGATCTGCGCGACAGCGCCTCCGACACCTATGACGATCTGCGCGAGCAGGCCGAGCACGGTATGGATGAGGCCGGCGAGTGGGCCCGCGAGCATTACGAGGATGCCCGCGACTGGGCGCATGAGCATTACGAGGAAGCCGTCGATGCCGGTCGGCGCGGCTATCGCCGCAGCCGCGCCTATGCCCGACAGCACCCGCTCGCCGTCGGGGCGCTCGGCCTCGCCGCCGGGCTCGTGCTGGGCGCGCTGCTGCCGCGCCGCGATCCGCCCCACGCGCCGCGCTGGTACGAGCCCGAGCATTACGGCTACGAGCGCGACCCGCGCCGCTCGCGCCGGCGCTGACGGAGCGCGTCAGGCGCGCCTTTTCTGCGCGGCTGGCGCCGGTGCCGTGCCTTGTGCAGGCACGGCATCGCCCATCGTCTCACCGAAGCGCGCCTGCAGGGCGGCGAAGACCGCGTCGAGCATGCATGCAATGTCATCGAGCGCTTCCGGATCGGGGCAGGACGCCGCCTGATTGGCAGCATGCTCCACCGCGCCGAGGCGATCAACGAGGGGCAGGGCGCCGATATTCGCGCTCATGGATTTGAGTGCGTGAGCCGCGCTGGCAGATTGTTGCGGGTCGCCGCGCGATGCCGCCTCGCGCAGATCATCAAGCGCTTTCGGGGCATGTTCGAGATAGAGCCCGAGGACACGGCGCAGGAAATCCGGCCCGCCGGTCTCGGCCATCTGCTGCAATTGCGCGACGAGCTCTTCGTCGAGCACGGGGGGAGCATCCTCGGCCTCGTCCGCTTGCGGCATCTCCGCCATGGCCTCGCCGGTAATCTCCGGCGCGGCGGCCTGTGCGGTCTCCGCTTCGACCGGTTCGGCGGAGGCGTCGGCTGAAACGGCATCGGCGGCGCGGGCGGCGCCGGCCTCGAATGTCGGTGCCTCACCGGGCTCGTGTTTCTCGTCTGGCTCAGGATCCTCCGCCGGCTCCTGCGCCTGAACCGTGACATAGGATTGCGGGGGAATGGCCGTTTTCGCGCGTGCGATATCTTGCTGCTCCGCCGTGCCTTCCCGTGTGGTGCCTTGCCGTGTGGTGCCTTGCTCCGCATCGTCCTGAGACGCGACCGGGTGAGCGGCCTCGATCTTATCCGGGGCGGCCTGTCCGAGATGGCGGGTGAGGGTCTCGCTGAGCTGGGCGATGGTGAATGGCTTGTGCAGCACCCCGTCCATCCCGGCCTCCTGCCAGCCGAGCGCCTCGGCGCCCACCACATGCGCGGTCAGGGCGACGATACGTTTGGGCGCATGCCCCTTGCGCGTCTCGTCCTGCCGGATCCGGCGCGTCGCCTCGTAGCCGTCCATCTCCGGCATGGAGACATCCATCAGAATCAGATCATATTGTGCGACATGCGTCTGCCGCAGGGCCTGGAGGCCGTCACTGGCGAGATCGGGGGTGATGCCGAAGCGGGCGAGGGCAGCGCTCGCGACCTCGCGATTGACCGGGCTGTCATCGGCGACCAGCACGCGGGCCTGCGCAAATTGCGGCAGGGAATCGCCATCCGGATCCGGTTTCGAGGCAGACGCGACGAGCGGCTGACCGGAACGCATCCGTTCGAACAGGGTGGCGGCCTCGTTGATGCTGACGGGCAGGCGCATCACCGCATCGGCCAGCCCCCGCCCGAGCGCGATCTCGCCGGCTTCCGCGCCGATCGCGGCAAGGGCGATCACGGCTTTGGCGCCCTTGGGGCGTGCGCCGCGCGCGACGAGGGCATCGGCGCCGATCAGCCAGAAACCCGGTATCGTGGCGCGTCCGTAGCCGCGCTCCTCGGGGGTCTCCACGAGGGCGAAACCCGATCGCGACGCCACCGCCGCCAGGGCCTGGCGGCTCCCGGAACCGGCAGAGCCCAGCATGAGGGGCAGCGCATGCGGCTGCGGTGGCGGCGCTTCGCGATAGGCCGTGCCGACGGGGATCTGCAGCGGTATGGCGAAGCTGAAGGCGGAGCCCTTGCCGACCTCGCTGGTCGCGCCGATCTCACCATCCATGGCTTCGACCAGCCGCTTGCAGATGGTCAGCCCGAGGCCCGTCCCGCCGAAGCGTCGTGTCGTGCTCTGATCTGCTTGCGAGAAGGCGGAGAAGACCGTAGCGAGTTTGTCCGGCGCAATGCCGATACCGGTATCCTCGATGGCGATCCGCAGCCGCGTGCGCATGCCGTCGGCGCAGGCGATGCGGATCACGACATGGCCCTTCTCGGTGAATTTGAGGGCATTGCTGGTAAGGTTGGAGATGATCTGCGTGATCCGCGTCGGATCACCGATGACATGCCGCGGGGTGCCGGGCGCGATGACGGCGGCGAGATCGATGCCGTTCTCGCGCGCCCGGGCGCCGAACAGGGCCGTGACCGTATCGGCGACTTCATGCAGATCCACCGGCACGCGCTCGAGTTCGAGCTTGCCGGATTCCACCTTGGCGAAATCCAGGATGTCGTTGATGATGGCGAGGAGCGACTGCCCCGAGCGGGTGATGACTTCCGCCTGCCGCCGCTGACGCTCGGGCAGATCGGATTTCGCCAGCAATTCGGCCATGACCAGCATGCCGTTCATCGGCGTGCGGATCTCGTGGCTCATGGTCGCGAGAAAATCGGACTTGGCCCGGCTGGCCTGCT
>PXAW01000074.1 GCA_003567055.1 Hyphomicrobiales bacterium | reverse complement strand
CGTGCGAGACTTGGTCCTCGTGCGAGACTTGGTCCTCGTGCGAGACTTGCCCTTGTGCGAGACTTGCCCCCCGCAGCGCCCGTCATCCTTTCGCCCCACTCGCGCAGCACCAGTGAATCGTCTGACGTCACACGGATGTGGCGCATGGCATTAACGCTTGCTTAACCATACCGGCGCAGCTTCACCTTCCGGTGGAAGGTCACGTCGGAACCCGGAGCCGCAGCCGGGGAAGAAACGGGTTGCCATGATCGAGAGCCTTGCGCGCAATGCACCATCGTCGCAGCGCCGGATGCCGTCATTCGGGATCGCGCTGCGCGTGCTCACCGTGCTGGCCCTGTTCACTGTCGTGATCGCGCTGGCCACGAAACCTGCACGGGCGCATCCGCATGTCTGGGTCACGGCGCATGCCGAAATCCTCTACGACGAATCCCGGCGTATCGCCGGGCTGCGGCATATCTGGACCTTCGACGAGTTCTATTCCGCCTGGGCCGTTCAGGGGCTGGAGGAGGATTACGGCGAGGTCGGCCCTGCACAATTGCGTGAACTGGCCGAGATCAATGCCACCTCGCTGGTCGAATTCGGCTATTTCACCGAAGCGCGGATCGATGGCGACGACCGCGGCTTCGCGCCACCCGTCGATTACGACATGGTCTATGAAGACGGGCAACTCACCCTCAGCTTCACCCTGCCGCTCAGCGAACCTGCCCAACCGCGCACGGCCTTCGTGATGGAGATCTACGACCCCACCTTCTTCGTCTCCTTCACCATCGACAAGGGCGACGAAGCCGTGCGCCTCGTCGGCGGTCCGCAAGGCTGCGCCAAGACGATCACGCGCCCGTCCTCGTCGGAGATCGAAGAAACCGCGAGCCTGTCGGAGGCATTCTTCGCCACCTTGTCGGCGGCCTCCGATTTCGGCGAGCAATTCGCCAATCGGGCGCTGATCGCCTGTCCTTGAACGAGTCGGATCGAGGGGAAACCGGTCCCATGACGGCAAATGTGACATGACCAGATCGAGCCTGTCCGCAACGCTGGCATCATCCGGCGCCGATTCCGGCGGCGCGCAAGATCAGGCCGCCCCGTCCGGCCCGTCCGGCTGGCGGCGGCTCGCGCTGCGGCTCGGCTTCGCGTTGATCGCCGTGCTCGCCGTGGGCGGTGCGCTCAATCTGGTTCTCTATCTCCTCGTACCGCCGGCGCCCGCACCGACCGGAGCGCCTTTCGGCATGACACCGCGTGAGACGGCGCCGCCGGGCAATGCGCTCATGAACACCCTGCTGGCGCTGCAGGGGCTGTTCTACCAGCGCATCCAGGCCGGCGTACGCGCGCTGCCCGAGGGCGGCGGTGCGTTCTGGGCCCTGATGGGGGTGGGTTTCGCCTATGGCATCTTCCACGCCGCCGGGCCGGGACACGGCAAGGCCGTGATCTCAGCTTATCTCGTTGCGGAAGAGCGCGCTCTGCGGCGGGGGATCGGCCTGTGCTTCGCCGCCGCCTTCCTGCAGGCCGTCGTCGCCATCGCCATGGTCGGCGCCGCGCTTGCGGTCTTCAGCCTCACCGCGACCGGTATGGACCGGCTGACGGGGCGGGTCGAATTCGCGAGTTTCCTCGTCGTCGCCCTGCTCGGGCTCTGGCTGACCTGGCGCAAGGCCGGGCGCTTCACCGATCTCATCCTGCACCGGCGCGGGGCGCGGCTCGACAACGTCGCCGGATGCGACCACGTGCATCTGCCCCCGCCCGAGGAATTCATGCGGCTGCGGCGCTGGCGCGAATATGCCGGCGTGGTTTTCGCCGCCGGCCTGCGCCCCTGCGCCGGTGCCCTCGTCCTGCTCGTCTTCGCCGCCTCGCAGGGTCTCATCGGCGCCGGGATCGCCGCGACCTTCGCCATGGCTGTCGGCACCGCCATCACCACGAGCGTGATCGCGCTCACCGCCGTCTTCATGAAGGACATCGCCCTGCGCATCGCCGGCGGGCGCAATGATCGGGGCGTGGTTGTCGGTTCGGGCTTCGAGCTCGCCGCTGCCGCTTTCGTGCTGGTGATCGGCCTGGCGCTGCTCGCCGGCCAGCCGGGCAGCGGCGCGCTCTAGGGCCGGATCGCCGGCCCCGGGCGAGACCCGCCTGCCGCCCCAGAGTGTGCGGTAGAGCCGGCGGAGCTTCTCCTTGAGCACGGGATCGTTACGCCCCTGCGCCTCCCGGCGGGCCTGCCGGATCGCGCGGGCCAGCGTCTGGCGCCACAGGGCCTGCTCGAAGGCTTCGGTCTCCTCCGGCGCGGATACGACGACTTCGCGGCCGAGGCCGGGTGGTGGACGAGGCCTGCGAATACGATACTGATATTCGTTTAGATAATATCTCATAATCAAAAAATATCATAAAAAATTTCTTTATGCATCTGTTTTGTGGCCGCGCAACACGGCCGCCGGAAAAGACGGTGAATCGGATAAAATCTGTTACGCGCCAATACCTTGGCCGGCCTTGCGGGACATCCGCCGGCTTGTCGCGATGTCCCGCTCTCACGCCTTGCCGAGAAACCGCTTCAGCGCCGCGATCTCCGGGCCCTGCGCATCGAAGTCTCCGGCGAGGCGATCATAGAAGCCCGCCATGCCGCGATAAATCCCGGATTCGGGCCGCTCCTCACCCAGAAAACCGGCGATCTCCTCCATCTCGGCGACCCAGCGATAGGCTTTGGGAAACATGTCGGGAATGCTGCCGTCGAGACGCCCCAGCAGCACCTTCTGGCTGCGCTCCATCTCCGCACGCAGGGCCTCACCGGCACCCGCACGATCTGCCGCGAGAATCATGGCGGAGGCGAGCGCCGTCAGCCCCTTGCCGATGCCCGCATAGCACATCTTCAGGGTCGAGGCGGCGCCGACGGGGCCGTCGAGCACACGGATGTCGAGGCCGGCATGGTTCAGCGCAGCCAGCCCGGGCGCGGCCTCACCGCTGGCATAGATCACCGGAAGCGGGCCATCGGCAGCCGGCGGCAGGCCGATGATCCCGGCATCCGCGAAAGCCGCCCCCGTCGCCGTGACCGTCTCGCCGATCGCTTTCACAGTCTCGGGCGAGACCGCGTTGCAATCGACATAGAGCGGCTTGACCGGCGCCGCGGCGAGAGCCGGGGCGAGGTCGCGTGCGAGCGCATGGGCCCGCCCCGGCGGCACCACGGAGAGAATGACGGGACAGGCGGCGATTTCCTGCGGGGAGGCGTCCTGCATGCCGGCATCGCGGGCGCGACCGAGCGTCGCCTCGCCGCGCCCGGCCAGCAATGTACGTACGGTGAAGCCCGCATCGCGGGCACGGGCTGCGAGGCCGGCGCCCATATTGCCCGGCGCTATGATCGCGATGGTCTTGCCCGAAAGATCGGGAGTGATGCCCTTGTCCATGTCGCCTCCGGCGCTGATGCCTGATGCATGAGAGTTTACGCGCCGTAGCGCGCGCCGCACAGGGCGAACAGGCCAAAGGCCGTGTGCGCCATCGACCGATCGCGCCACCGGTTCGGAAGCCTCACACCGCCAGCGGTCGCGTCGCGCCTTCGAGCCAGGCGCGGGTGGCGTCGTCGACCGATAGGGCGAGTTTCTCCCAGACGCGGGCGTGATAGGCATCGATCCAGGCGCGCTCGCTGCGCCCCAGCAGGGCGGTCTCGATCAGCCGGCGCTCGAACGGCGCGAGGGTGAGGGTTTCGAATCCGAGCATCTCGCGCTCTGCCCCGGCGATCTCGCGCGGCTCCACCAGGAGCAGATTTTCCAGACGGATGCCGTAGGCGCCGGCCTTGTAGTAGCCCGGCTCGTTGGAGAGGATCATCCCCGGATCCAGCGCGACAGTGCCCGCCTTGGAAATCCGCTGCGGGCCTTCATGCACGGAGAGGAAGCTGCCGACGCCGTGGCCGGTGCCGTGGTCGAAATCGAGCCCGGCCTCCCAGAGCGGCAGCCGCGCCAGCGCATCGATCTGCGCACCCGTCGTCCCTCTGGGGAAGACGGCGCGGGCGATGGCGATATGCCCCTTCAGCACGCGGGTGTAATGCGCACGCATCTCCGGTGTCGGCTCACCGGTGACCAGCGTGCGGGTGATATCGGTGGTGCCATCATTGTATTGCGCGCCCGAATCGATCAGGAAAAGCTCCCCCGTCCCGATCTCCCGGTTGCTCTGCGTGCTGACCCGGTAATGCACGATCGCCCCGTTGGGGCCGGCCCCGGCAATGGTGGGAAAGGAGATGTCGACGAGCGCATTGGTCTGCGCACGCATCTCTTCAAGCCTGCGCACGGCGTCGATCTCGGTGAGCCCGCCGCGCGGGGCGGTATCGGCAAACCAGGCGAGGAAACGCGCGATCGCGACACCGTCACGCAGATGCGCCTCCCGGCTGCCGGCGATCTCGACCGGGTTCTTGCGGGCCTTCATCAGCGTGATCGGATCAGCCGCGACATCGGCCTCGCCGCCACCCGCGAGCACCGTCTCGCGCAGGATCTCCGCGCCGGTGGCGCTGTCGATGCGCAGCTTCGCGCCGCCGGAGGCGCGGGCCGTAAGGGTTTCGAGCAGCGAATCAGGCTCGGCGAGATCGGCATGTTCGGATATCGCCGCGCGCATCGCCGCATCGAGCTTGCCGCCCGCGATGAAGAGAACCGGACGGCCTTCGGCGGGGATCACGGCAAAGCCGAGCACGATCGGCGTATGCGCGACATCCGCGCCGCGCAGATTGAAAGCCCAGCACAGATTATGCGGGTCGCTGACGACGAGCGCATCGCAGCGCGCCTCACCGATCGCCGTACGGATCCGCGCGAGCTTTTCCGTGACGCTCTCACCCGTCAGATCCGGATCATGCGCCCACAGCAGGGCCTGTGGCGGGGGCGGCTGGTCCTCCCAGAGCGCGTCGAGCGGATTATCCGGTATTGCCTGCAACGCGGCGCCGACGGCCTCGATCTCCCGGCGCAGCCGCGCCACGTCCCGCGCGGTCATCAACCACGGGTCGAAGCCGACGACATCGCCCTTGCCGAGGCGCTCGGCAAGCCAGGCGAAGGGTCTGGTGCGGGTCGAATCGACGACCTGCCATTGCGTCATGTCGATCTGCTGCGGCGCCTGCAGGGTGTAGCGCCCGTCGGTGAACAGTGCGGCTTCGCCTGCAAGCACGATGGCGAGACCCGCCGAGCCGGTGAATCCCGTCAGCCATGCCAGCCGCTCGTCATGCGGCGGCGTATATTCGGATTGATGCGCATCGGCGCGGGGAATGATGAAGGCGTTCAGGCTGCGTGATTCGAGCGATGCGCGCAGGCGGGCAAGCCGCCCCGGATCGCGTCCGCCGGCCACGGGATCGTCGAAAGTCTGGAACGGACCACTCACGAAAGACCTCATCTGCTTCGATGCCTCGCCCTGTTCTGGGTCGTATACGCGGCGGATGCAAGATCGCCTGCGCGGCAGATACAAGATCGCGATCAGACCGCAACGGGCATGACCGTCACGCCGAATGACCCGGGAATGAAATCCGGATGACGATAATCCGGGCGCATGCTGCACTGCAACGTAGCAGATGCGGCTCCGGCCTGCCGCTTTTGTCGGCAGCGTGCTGCGTCATGCGCCAAACGGGATCAATAAAGAGTAAACACCCCGATGCATGCGTTCAGCGCATGGCAAACATGCTTCAAACTCCATAGCTAGGACAGGCATGCTGACTTATATTGCTATGCAACGACAACGGAAACGCTCGGGAACGATCAGAGCGTAACCAGCTCAGGAGATGTCCCCATGGCCTATGCCCTCAATTATCCGAATGCCCCTACCGCCGATGCCGCTGCCACCGAAACCCCGGCAGCGCCCGTCCGCAAGGGTTTCTTCCAGCGCCTGCTCAACGGTCTCGAGCGCGCCCAGATGCGTCGTTTCGAGCGTGAGCTGATGCTCTACGCCCCGCATCTCTACGAATCCATCGTCACCAGCGAAGAGTATCGCAAGATGCGCCTCGGCGACGATGCGCGCCTCCCCTTCGTGAAGTAAGGCGCCTTCAGCCTGTCACGGCAGCCGCTCCGGCGGTATCGCGAAAGCCCCGTCGCCCCTCCACGACGGGGCTTTTGCTTGTTCATGGCACGGCCATGCGCGGCAATACGTCCTTGTCGGCGCCTCGCGGCTTTGCGAAAACATCCGCATGGTCGATGCTTTCCCCTCGGTGCGATGCTGCCGGCGGAAGGTGGCGGATGCGCACAAAGCGCAGCAATGGAGGGATGGCAATCGTGTCGGTGCAGCGTGACTATCCCGCAAATCCGCTGCTGGCCGCGAGCATCTGCGTGCTGCGCGAGGGCCGGGTGCTGCTCGCGACACGCACCCGCCCGCCGATGAATCATCTCTACACGCTGCCCGGCGGGCTGGTGGAGCCGGGCGAGACCCTGGCCGAGGCGGCTCTGCGCGAATTGCATGAGGAAGTCGGCGTCACGGCCCGGATTCTCGGCCTCGTCTGCCCGATCGAGGTGATCGAGCACGACGATGACGGCGCGGTGCGCGTGCATTACGTGATCTGCGCCCATGCGGCGCAATGGGTCGCGGGCGAGCCGCGTACCGGGCCGGAAGCCGGCGCCGTCATCTGGGCCGATCCCGAAAGGCTCGCCGAGTTGCCGACGACGCCGCATCTCGCGCGGATCGTCGAGGGCGCCATTGCTCTCGCGCGGCAACAGCCATGCTGAGGCGCCTGGCAGGCATATGCGCCGTCACCGCCGCGATTCTGCTCACAGGGCTGGTCGCAGGATCGGCGCAGGACGACGCACCGTCCCGACCGCCGGCCTATGAGGCCGATCTCATGCGTCTGGCGGAGGTGATGGGCTCGCTCGCCTTCCTGCGCGGCCTGTGTGAAGCGGATGATGCCGCGCAATGGCCCGAACGCATGCAGGATCTGCTGGAAGCGGAGGGGCCGGAGCGTGCCGAGCGCCTGGCCGGCGCCTATAATCGTGGTTACGCGGCCTTCGCGCTGACCTACCGGCGCTGTACCCCTGCGGCAGAAATCGCCATCGCGCGCTTTCTGGAGGAAGGCAATGCGCTCGCCGGCATGATCGCGACACGCTACGGAAACTGACACGCGCTGCGGTGGCGCCGCTGATCCTGCCGTAGCGTCAGGCCTTTTCCACAAAACAAGCGGGTCGCATTAACCTTTTCGTAAGGCGAGACTGGAAGCCGGCAGATACCGGCTCTAAGGTCGCGCCTGTGGGAAGGTGGGAGAGACACGGTTTCATGCTTGAAGATTACGATTATCGGCCGGCACCGATCAACGACGTCGCCGAAGAAAAGCGCATGGCGCTCGGTTATGTCACCGAAGCCTTCGCCGAAGCGCAGCTCGACGGTCTCGATGCCGATTGCATGGCGCAGGCCGCGATCTTCGCCGCCTTTCAGGAGCTCGTCGCCACCTATGGTGAGGAGGCGGCGGCGGAATTCGCGCAGGGCCTGCCCGATCGCATCCGCGCCGGCGGTTTCTCGGTCGCGCCACGCCATTGAGCGCACCCGGATTGAGCGCGCCCGGGTCGCTCATGCCCGCTGCATGTCCGCTCTCGAGGGTTCCGGCAATACGGTCGGCTTGCCTCGGCACCGCCGCCGGTGCAAAAGCGCCGTGTCACCGATGACGATCATGTCGGCGATGACGACGCAGATCCGTGCAGCGCATCCGGGAGGCGGTTGAATGACCATTGCGAGCATGACCGGCTTTGCCCGTGTGACGGGCACGAGCGGCCCCTACAGCTTCGCCTGGGAGGCGAAATCCGTGAACGGGCGCGGCCTCGATATCCGGTTGCGCACCCCGTCGGGATGGGATG
>PXAW01000173.1 GCA_003567055.1 Hyphomicrobiales bacterium | reverse complement strand
AGATCTTCATCCTCAACAACGAATATATGGGCATGGTGCGCCAGTGGCAGGAGCTCCTGCATGGCGGGCGCTACTCGCAGAGCTATTCCGAATCGCTGCCCGATTTCGTCAAGCTGGCCGAGGCCTACGGTGCCGTCGGCATGCGCTGTGACAAGCCCGACGATCTGGACGGTGCGATCGAGGAGATGCTCACCGTCGACCGCCCGGTCATCTTCGACTGTATCGTCGACAAGACCGAGAACTGCTTCCCGATGATCCCGTCGGGCAAGGCCCATAACGAGATGCTGTTGAACGAATATCTCTCGGAGGACCGGCAGGATATCGGAAGCGCCATCGACGACAAGGGCAAGATGCTGGTTTGATCTTCGCGCCGTCGGCGGCCCTCGGGGTCGCCGGCGGACATTGCTCCGGGCAATGCCGTTGCATCCTTTGCGTGCCTGTATAGGCTTGAACAGAACCCTGAAGCTTCAACAGTACAGCCACCGGAGATCCGATGCCGACGCTCGTCATTGCCAACAAGATCTACTCCTCCTGGTCACTGCGGCCCTGGATTCTGATGCGCCATTACGGGCTGCCCTTCGAGGAGGTGATGATCCCCCTCGATCAGCCCGATACCCGCGCGCGCATTCTCGAATATTCCCCCGCCGGCAAGGTGCCGGTGCTGATCGACGGCGATGCCGTGGTCTGGGAATCGCTGGCGATCCTGGAAGCGCTGGCGGAACGTCATCCGGATCTGCCGATCTGGCCGCGCGATCCCGCAGCCCGCGCGCTGGCGCGCTCGATTGCCGGCGAGATGCATGCCGGCTTTCGCGCCCTGCGCGCCGCCTTGCCGATGAATCTCGGGCGGCGCTACGCCCATCGCGATCGCGGTGAGGACGTCGAGGCGGATGTGGCGCGCATCACCGCCCTGTGGCGCGATGCCCGCGACCGGTTCGGCGCCGGCGGGCCCTATCTGTTCGGTGCCGATTTCACCGCGGCGGATGCGATGTATGCCCCCGTGGTGACCCGCCTCGACACCTATCAATGGCCCGTCGAGGCCGATATCCGCGCCTATATGGATGCCGTGCTCGCGCTGCCCGCCTTCATTGAATGGCGCGAACAGGGCTTGCGCGAAAGCTGGCTCGTCCCGCATGACGAAGTCGACGAGCCGGCGATCGAGAATTATCGCGACGGTCTGTGACCCGGTGCGACGACCGGGCACGGCGGGTCGAACCACGTGCGAATCAATAAACAACAGGGCGATGCAACGATGAACAGTCAGACCCACTACCCGGAACAGACGGTCACCCAGACGGTGAACCGCCACACCCTCGCGGTGATCGTCGATAACGAGCCGGGTGTCCTGGCGCGCATCGCCGGCCTGTTCTCCGGGCGCGGCTACAATATCGAAAGCCTCACCGTCTCCGAGACCGAGCACGAAAAGCACATCTCGCGCATCACCATCGTCACGACGGGCACGGCCAACGTGATCGAGCAGATCAAGTATCAGCTCGAGCGGCTGGTGCCGGTGCACCGCGTCGATGATCTCACCGTCGACGGCGCGGCGCTGGAGCGCGAATTGTGCCTCGTCAAGGTGGTCGGCAAGGGCGAGCATCGGGTCGAAGCGCTGCGGCTGGCTTCCGCATTCGGCGCACGCACGCTCGATGCGACGCTGCATTCCTTCGTCTTCGAGCTCACCGGTGCGAGCGAGGAGGTCGAGCGTTTCATCAATCTGATGACGGCTGTGGGTCTCAAGGAAGTGGCGCGTACCGGCATCGCTGCCATCAGCCGTGGCGCCGAGGGAATCTGAGCGGAATCGGAGCGCGGTAACTTCCGCTTCTCTCTGCCGGGATTGGATGAGGCATCGGGCGATGATCCGCCCGGTGCCTTTTTGCGTCATGTCTTTGGAAAATGCCGCAACATCCTCGAAACAAAGGCGGCTCAACGGTTTGCCGTTTACTGCTTCGCCATGGCCGTAGAAAATCGCGTACAGGGCCCACGAGGCGCTTGACAGCGACGAAGGCGCGCCGTACACCCGCGCCATCGCCGCAGACGAACGCGGCGGGAACGGAAGCGGGCGTAGCTCAGTCGGTTAGAGTGCCGGCCTGTCACGCCGGAGGTCGCGGGTTCGAGCCCCGTCGCCCGCGCCAGTTCGACCTGGTTCTCCAAAAAAATTCATATCAGCAGAAAACAACTCTTGCGTGCCGTAACGGCAAGTGTGGGAGATTGTGGCGTCTGAGCGGGCTTACTTGCGCGAGGCACTGCCTTTCCGCGACGCGGTACGTTTGTGCCAGGCGATACGGCTCCGCAAGGTGATGCCATACGACGTTGCTTCATATGCAATTGATAACATATATAAACATTCATTGACTGCAAAAGACAATTTATAGCGACCGGTGATTTCACGAACCGCGCTGATTGATATCTCGTGTTTCAAATTAACGATTGGGAAGCAACATTCCTGTAGCCTCTGAGTGTCACAGAGACCCGAGGCCGTACAATCATGTTGATGACACCCCCAGGCACCAATCACCGCCGCTCGGAACGGATGCGGTCCTTCATGGCCGCGCGAATCCTCTACAACAAGGGGATGATGAAGGTCGATTGTACGATCCGCAACACCTCCGATGGCGGCGCCAAGCTCGAGGTTTCCGGTTCCGTGACGCTGCCTGAGCATTTCGACCTGCACATCCCCCAGAGGAACGTCACGCGCAAGGTTCGGCTGGCCTGGCGCCAGGGCGATTTCTGCGGCGTCGCCTATCTCGATGCGGCGCCGTCCGAGAGTGATGCGCCGCCGGAAATGAGCGAGGAGACCGAGGAGCACCTGCGGGCCCGCATCAGGGATCTGGAGGGCATGGTGACCAGGCTCAATGCCAGAATTCAGGAACTGACATCCGGTTGATCAGCATCCGGGTGGGGCAGGGCGGCGGGTGTGCTGCGCCGCTCGAAGACGCTGACGTCATTGGCCAGCAGCACCGCGAGCGGACGGGTCTGGTCGAAGGCGGCGAAGATGATCGCCAGCATCGATGTCATCGGCACGGCGAGGATCGCGCCGGGGACCCCCCAGAACGCATACCAGAACGACAGGGCGACCAGGACGACGAAGGGTGAGAGATTGACCCTGCGGCCGATCATGCGCGGCTCGAGGAAATTCCCCACCCACATCTGCGCCGCCGTCAGCATTCCCGCGAGCAGCAGTGTCAGTGTCAGCGAGCCGAACTGGGCGATGCTCAGAAGCACCGGAAAGGCGACCCCCAATAGCGAGCCGAAATAGGGGATGTAGTTCAAAATTCCGATGACGAGCGCCCAGAACAGCGCATAATCGACCCCGAACAGCCACAGGATCACGAAGGACAGGCAGGCGAGGATGATGTTGATAAGCGTCTTCACCGCCAGATAATCGGCGATGCGTTCGTTGATGTCGGAGATCACCGCCATGGTCTTGTCGGCCTGGCCCTGCCCCGGGAGCGCGACCGAGATCTTGTGAGCGAAGCTCCCGGCCTCACCCGTGAGGAAGAGCGCGTAGACCACGGCCATGAACAAGACACCCACGAGGGCTCCCACGGAGCCGGCCAGCCCGCCGATCAGCCCCGTCATGTCGATCCGATCGATGGTGACGGCGCGCACCGCCTGCCAGTCGGGATTGCCGGCGGTGCCGAACATGGCCATCACCTGCGTCACCATCCGCTCCAGATTGGCCTGGTAGCCCGGCGCCGATGCCACGAGATCCCGCACGGTGACGATCACGACGCCGTTGAAGGCGAAGATCACCCCGATGAATCCCATCAGCAGCAGCAGGCGCCGCACCAGCGAGGGCAGCAGCCGCGTCACCGGCCAGCGCCCGAGTGCACGCGAGGCGTTCGACATCACGTAGGCGGAAAGCACTGCGATGACGATCGGCAGCAGGATGTCTTTTCCGACCACGAGCAGCCAGCCGACCATGATCGCCAGAAAAACGGCGAGGCACAGGATGATCAGGGTGCGCACCGAGTCGGGCGCCTTCTCGCTGTCTCGGCGCATGCCGCCTCACTTCCCGCCATTGCGTGCGTCGCGATCGACTGTGCTGAGCCACACCCGATCGCTCCCTCGTGATCGACGATAGCCGCATGCGCCGCAGGAGAAAAGGCGCCTCAATGGACAGGCTCAATCGACCGGGCGCGGGCGCATCGGCATATCGGGGGAGGGTGCGGGTGCGGGTGCGCTGCGATCCTCGCGTGGCGGATCGCGCGGTGTGTCGGATGGCACGGTGATGCGCAGGCCCTGGCGCGGCCGGTTGCCGCCCATGCTGCCGCGCGCGCCGCTGCCGCTGCCGGTGGCGGCGACGGGCGGTTCCTCTCCGCGCAGGATCGTCGCGGTCTCGGCGCTGACGAGGGGCGCGTCGGGATTTTCTGCGCAATAGGCGATCAGCGCGTCGACGGCGCCCTCGATTCCGTCGATATCGAGCAGCGGGCGCTGGCCGGTTCCGATGTAGTAACCATGCAGCCAGATGCCGATGCTGCGCTTGCGCGCCGATCGCAGCCGGTCGAACTGGGCGCAATCGACGCGCATCATGTCGACAGCCCGATTCTGGGCCTGCGCGGCGCCGTGCGGCGCTCCGGAAAGGGGCAGGATCGCGAAAACGGCGCAGAAAGTCGAAAAAACGGTGCGACGCAACATCACAAACCCTCCCCAACGAGAAACGAATCGCTATTTCCGCTATAGTAACAGTCTCAGGCATCCGATGCGCGCCGGTGCGGAGGGTCTGCCGGCAGCGGGTTCCGGTCCGGAATCCGCCCGTGTCGGTTCTTGTGTTTGCGTGGTGGCTGGGATAAGCCTCGCCCGCGAGGTTTGCGGATGCGAAGAAGGCGTGCCGGGCTGGCGCGCAGTCATCGCGGTCGGGCCGGGATTGTGATCGGGAAGGTCGACGTATGGACAACCTTTTGATGGATTATCTGCCGCTGGTGATCTTTATCGCCCTGGCCATGGTGATCGGGGGTGCGTTGCTCGTGGCGCCGTTCGTCGTCGCGCACAGCAATCCCGACAGCGAGAAGGTCTCGACCTACGAGTGCGGCTTCAACGCCTTCGACGATTCGCGCATGCGCTTCGACGTGCGCTTCTATCTCGTCGCCATCCTCTTCATCATCTTCGATCTGGAAGTGGCGTTCCTGTTCCCCTGGGCCGTGGTCTTCGGTGAACTGGGCTGGTTCGGCTTCTGGTCGATGATGATCTTCCTCGGCGTGCTGACCGTCGGATTCATCTACGAATGGAACAAGGGAGCCCTGGAATGGGATTGATCGATCGCGACAACCGCGTGCTTTCGCCCAATGCCGAGGGTGCGGCACTTTTGCAGCGCGCGCAGGACAACCCTGCCCAGGCGAAGGATCCGTTCTTCTCGGAGGTGAATGCCGAGCTGGCCGACAAGGGCTTCCTCGTCACCTCCACGGATGATCTGATCAACTGGGCCCGCGGCGGCTCGCTGATGTGGATGACCTTCGGCCTTGCCTGCTGCGCGGTCGAGATGATGCAGATGTCGATGCCGCGCTATGATGCCGAGCGCTTCGGCTTCGCGCCGCGCGCGAGCCCGCGTCAATCGGACGTGATCATCGTCGCCGGCACGCTGACCAACAAGATGGCCCCCGCCTTCCGCAAGGTCTACGACCAGATGCCGGAGCCGCGCTACGTCATCTCCATGGGCTCCTGCGCCAATGGCGGCGGCTATTACCATTATTCCTATTCGGTGGTGCGCGGCTGCGACCGCATCGTGCCCGTCGATGTCTATGTGCCCGGCTGTCCGCCCACGGCGGAGGCGCTGCTCTACGGCGTCCTGCTTCTGCAAAAGAAGATTCGCCGCACCGGCACGATCGAGCGCTGAGGTCGAGGATCATGACGATGATTGCGCAGGACGAGATCGCGGCCCTCGAAAAGCTCGAGGCGCATATCCGCAAGGGGCTCGGCGAGAAGCTCGCCGATGCCGTGATCACCCATGGCGAGCTGACCATCACCGTCGCGCCGGAAGCGATCCGCGACACGGTGGCCTGGCTGCGCGATGATGAAGGCTGCCTGTTCAAGTGCTTCATCGATATCTGCGGGGTGGATTACCCGGCCCGCGAGAAGCGCTTCGACGTGGTCTATCATTTCCTCTCGCTGCGGCTTAACCAGCGCATCCGGATCAAGGTGATGGTGGATGCGCAGACGCCGGTTCCCTCGATCATCGATCTGTTTCCCGCCGCGAACTGGTTCGAGCGCGAGACCTATGATCTCTACGGCGTGATCTTCACCGATCACCCGGATCTGCGCCGCCTGCTCACCGATTACGGCTTCGAGGGGCACCCCCTGCGCAAGGATTTCCCGCTCACCGGTTTCGTCGAGGTCCGCTACGACGATATCGAGGGGCGTGTGGTCTACGAGCCGGTGAAGCTCACGCAGGAATTCCGCAATTTCGATTTCCTCTCGCCCTGGGAGGGCACCGATTACGTGCTCCCGGGCGACGAGAAGGCCGATCAGGCAGGCAAGGGCTGAGGAAGGCGCTGACGTCATGGGCGAGCACGACATTCGCAATTTCTCGATCAATTTCGGCCCGCAGCACCCGGCGGCGCACGGCGTTTTGCGCCTCGTGCTGGAGCTCGACGGCGAGATCGTCGAGCGCGTCGATCCGCATATCGGCCTGTTGCATCGCGGCACCGAGAAGCTGATCGAGCACAAGACCTATCTGCAGGCCACGCCCTATTTCGACCGGCTCGACTATGTCGCGCCGATGAACCAGGAGCACGCCTTCTGCCTCGCGATCGAGAAGCTGGCCGGCATCGAGGTGCCGCGCCGGGCCCAGCTGATCCGGGTTCTGTATTGCGAGATCGGGCGTATCCTGTCGCATCTTCTCAATCTGACGACCCAAGCCATGGATGTGGGCGCGCTGACGCCGCCGCTCTGGGGCTTCGAGGAGCGCGAGAAGCTGATGGTGTTCTGCGAGCGGGCCTCGGGCGCGCGGCTGCATTCCTCCTACATCCGCCCCGGCGGGGTGCATCAGGACATCCCCGAGAAGCTGATCGACGACATCGAGGCGTGGATGGAGACCTTTCCGAAGGTGCTCGACGACATCGCCGACCTGCTGAACGAAAACCGCATCTTCAAGCAACGCAACTGCGACATCGGCGTTGTCGACGAGAAGGAGATCCTCGACTGGGGCTTCTCGGGGGTGATGGCGCGCGGCTCGGGCCTGGCCTGGGACCTGCGGCGGGCGCAGCCCTACGAATGCTACGACGAGTTCGAGTTCCAGATCCCGGTGGGCAAGAACGGGGACTGCTACGACCGCTACCTGTGCCGCATGGCCGAGATCACCGAGAGCCTGAAGATCATGCGCCAGTGCATCGCCAAGCTGCGCGCCACCCCCGGCGACGTGCTGGCGCGCGGCAAGATCACGCCGCCCCGGCGGTCGGAGATGAAGACCTCGATGGAAGCGCTGATCCACCACTTCAAGCTCTATACCGAGGGGTTCCACGTCCCCGCGGGCGAAGTCTACGCCGCGGTGGAGGCCCCCAAGGGCGAATTCGGCGTCTATCTGGTGGGCGACGGCACCAACAAGCCCTACCGCGCCAAGATCCGCGCGCCGGGCTATCTGCACCTTCAGGCGATGGACCATGTCTGCAAGGGCCACCAGCTTGCGGATGTGGCCGCCATCATCGGCACCATGGATGTCGTGTTCGGGGAGATCGACCGATGAAACCCTTTCTGCCTGGCGCGGCCCTTGCGCTGCTGCTTGCGCCGGCGGCGGCCGGGGCCGAGCCCAGCGCGGGCGAGATCGCGCGCTT
>PXAW01000495.1 GCA_003567055.1 Hyphomicrobiales bacterium | reverse complement strand
TTCCCCGACCTGCACACGGTCTATGTCCCGATCGGCCTCGGCTCCGGCATCTGCGGCCTGATCGCCGCGCGCGATGCGCTGGGGCTCGACACGCAGATCGTCGGTGTCGTCTCGGAGAACGCGGATGCCTATGCCCGCTCGCTCGAGGCGGGCGAGATCATCGCCACCGAGACCTCCCGTACCTTTGCCGACGGCAGGGCAACGCGCCAGCCCGATCCGGATGCTTTCGAGATCATCAGAACCGGCGCCGCGCGCATCGTGCGCGTCAGCGATCCGGAAGTCGCGGAGGCGATCCGGATCTATCACGAGGATACGCACAACCTGGCCGAGGGCGCCGGCGCCGCGCCACTGGCGGCACTCGCCCGGGAGATACGCAACGGCGATGCCGTCTTTCCCGAGGGCGCGCGCGTCGGCGTGATCCTGTGCGGCGGCAATATCGATCGCGGCGTGGCCGCGCGGGTGCTCGCGGGCGAGACGCCGGAGCCGACCTGAAGCATGTCGGCAATCAGGTCCGCAGCGCTTCGTGCTGCGTAGGATGTCTTGAGACGACGATTTCCCGTCCCCGCCTGCACGCGCGACGCTTGAGCCTGTCGCGTGCGGGCGCTAAAGCAAATGCGACAATCGAAAGAACCCGGCCATGCCCGAGACCGACATCACCGCCGCCATGCTCGTCATCGGAGACGAAATCCTCTCCGGGCGCACGAAGGACAAGAATATCGGCTATCTGGCGGATTACCTCACCGAACGCGGCATCGATCTGCGTGAGGCGCGCATCGTGCCTGATATCGAGGAGGAGATCGTCGCCGCCCTGAACGCAATGCGGGCGCGCTACACCTATGTCTTCACCTCCGGCGGCATCGGCCCCACCCATGACGACATCACCGCCGACAGCGTCGCCAAAGCGCTCGGTGTCGGCATCGATTACGACGAGCGCGCGCTCGCCATGATGCGCGAACGCTATGCGCCGGGCGAACTCAACGAGGCCCGCATGCGCATGGCCCGCATCCCCTTCGGCGCGACGCTGATCGAAAACCCGATCTCGAAGGCCCCGGGATTCATGATCGGGAACGTCATCACCATGGCCGGCGTGCCCTCGATCATGCAGGCGATGCTCGACGATGTGAGCCAGTATCTCGCGAGCGGCGTGAAGGTGATGGTCGAGACGATCGACGCCAAGGGCCTTCCGGAAGGCTCATATGCCAGCCCGCTCGCGGAGATCGACAAGGCGCATCCCGGCGTCTCGATCGGCTCCTACCCCTCCTTCACCGGCGCCGGTTTCCGCAATCAGATCGTCGTGCGCGGGCGCGATCGCGCCGCGATCGACGCGGCGCTTGCCGATATCCGCGCCCTGCTGGCACGCACCACCGGCGACGACGCGCCGGCGTGAATGAAATTCAAGCCCAGAGGACGTATGTTCGAACTTATTATGGCGTTTCCTCACCAGCGGGAATGACGATCAAGAGTCGAATCTGTCACATCATCGCGCTGAGACAGCACCAACCCCGACCAGCGATAGGGGCATTGCCATCGCGCAAAAAACCTTCAATTGTAGAGTTGCGGTTTTTTCGATGGGAGAGTGGCCATGGTGGACGCAACTGACAAATCTGATCGCGAGATAGCGCTTGAAGAGCGCCGGTTGAAATTGGACGAGTCTTTCCCCAAAAAATGGGGGTCTGTCATATTCGGAAGCTTAGCAACAATTATAGTCGCAGCTATATCCGCTACTGTAACTGTATACCAATATCAATCTGTAGAAAAATTGAAAATATTGGAGCAAACCACACTGAGAACTGCGGAAATAAATGCTCAAAAACAGAGAGATATAGCAAATTCAAGAGTTGCGATTGAGCTTTATTTTAACCATTTCGATAGATTTTCTTCAAATAGCGAACGCTCAATACATAAACTCGCACTTGTAGCTGAAGTATCAGGCCTTGATAAAGTAAAGAATCTCTTCTATCAAATGCGGGATGAAATTATATTTCAAAGAAAACGAGACAATTCCGAAATAACAATAGCTGATGCGTCGGTGGGATTGCCCTCAATCACTTCAGATAACTCCTCAAATAATTCAAGCTATACTGTATATATACACTATCCTGACGCAAGAAAATGTCTTGAATATGCTGAGTTAACAAGTAGTTATCTTAGTTCTACTGGCATGCGCGTAGCTCCAATGGAGCGCATACAAATAGGGTCGAGTCCCAATAATAATCAGATACGATATTATGGCACCCTACAAAAAGTCCGGCTCGCAACGATCCAATCATCGCTCCAAGGGGAGATCGGAATTTCATTTGATGATCAGATACTCCCCGGAAATCTTCCCGATGGAATTTTCGAGGTTTGGATAGGCGAGCATACGTGTGCCACTTGATGGAATGATGGGCAGCAATGTCAGGCGGACTTGCAAAGGTGTTTTTTTGTTGGAATAGAGGCTTGAACCGGGTAGCGGCAGACCCGGACAGCATCCGGCACGAGGATACCAAGAATGAGCAGCCCCGCCGACAAAGCCTTTCCGGTCTCCTGGGACCAGTTCCACCGCGATGCCCGTGCCCTGGCCTGGCGGCTCTCCGCCGCCGGCCCGTTCGAGGGGATCGTCTGCATCACCCGTGGCGGGCTGGTGCCGGCGGCGATCGTGGCGCGTGAGCTCGAATTGCGGCTGATCGAGACCGTCTGCGTCGCGAGCTATCACGATTACCAGAAGCAGGGGCAGTTGCAGGTCATCAAGGATATCGCCCCGGCGGTGCGCAATCTCGGCAACGGCAAGGGCGCGGGCGTGCTGGTCGTCGATGATCTCACCGATACCGGCAAGACCGCGCGGGTCGTGCGCGAGATGCTGCCCGAGGCGCATTTCGCCACGGTCTATGCCAAACCTGCCGGGCGCCCGCTGGTCGATACCTTCGTGACGGAAGTCAGCCAGGATACCTGGATCTACTTCCCCTGGGATATGGGCCTGTCCTTCCAGCCGCCGATCCGCAACGGCGAGCCGGGCTGAATCGGCACACACCGCGTTGCAACAACGCTTGCCTTGCGCGCATTGACGTGGTCGTAATGGCCGGGATGTCGTCCACCGAACACGGTCGCAATTGTGCCAACGCTGTTTCGCCTGATCGTGATCCTCGCCATTCTCGCAGGCCTCGGCTATGCGGGGATGTGGGGGCTCGCCACTTTCGTCGAGCCGCAGCCGCGTGAGATGTCCACCAACATCCCGCCGACGCGGCTGATGCCGCGATAATCCGTATCGCCGCGCCATGGCGTGAAGCGATTGTTAAGGCCGCATCCCCAGAATCGCCGCATGGCCACCGATACGAATCGCCTCGTCATCCTGTTTCTCGACATGCTCGCCGTCGAACGCGGCGCGGCGAAGAACACGCTGGCCGCCTATGGCCGCGATCTCGAGGATTACGCCGGTTTTCTCGGCGAACGGGGGTTCGCACTGGCGCAGGTCGGGCAGAACAATCTGCGCGATTATCTGGCCGATCTCGGCCAGCGCGGCCTCGGCACCGCCTCCGCCGCGCGCCGGCTCTCGGCGGTGCGCCAGTTCCACAAGTTTCTCTATACCGAGGGTCATCTCGCCGCCGATCCCTCCGCCACGCTGAGCGGGCCGCGCAAGGGGCGCTCGCTGCCCAAGACACTCGGCATCGCCGATGTGGAGCATTTGCTGGAGACGGCCCGCAACGCTTGCGACGCGCCGGATCTCTCGCCGGGGAAATATCTGCGGGCGCTGCGCATGCATTGCCTGCTCGAAATGCTCTATGCCACGGGCCTGCGCGTTTCCGAGCTCGTCGCCCTGCCCCGATCCGCCGCGCGCACGCGCGATTCGCTGATCGTCGTGCGCGGCAAGGGCAACAAGGAGCGTCTCGTTCCGCTCAATGCATCGGCGAAGGCGGCGGCGGCGCGCTATCTCGCGGCGCGTGAGGAAGCCGCAGCGGCGCGCAAGGTGAAGCCCGGCGCTCAGGCAGTCAGCCCCTGGCTGTTTCCCGCCGACAGCGAAACCGGCTATCTTACCCGCCAGGCCTTCGCCCGCGATCTCAAGAGCCTCACGGTGAAAGCCGGGCTCGACCCGCGCGCCGTCTCACCCCACGTGCTGCGCCACGCCTTCGCCAGCCATCTTTTGCAGAACGGCGCGGATCTGCGCATGATCCAGGAACTGCTCGGCCATGCCGACATCTCGACGACGCAGATCTACACCCATGTCCTCGACGAGCGCATGAAGGCGCTGGTGCGCGACTTGCACCCGCTGTCGCAAAGCGCCTGAGCGATCAGCTCGCGACCACGTATCGTCGCGAGAAGCGCTTGACGATCTGCGGCATCAGATAGATCGGGAACTGCGCCAGCGCAAAGAAAAGGTATGTCGTATCAGGCGTCGCCGCGCCCAGCGCCGCGACGAGTAGCCCCATATTGCGCTGCCCGGTCCCGTAGCCGAGGACGAACCGATCGGAGGGCGAGAGCGGACGCAGGATCAGCATCGCCGAGAGGATCCCGGCAAAGGCGATGGCGAAGACGATGCCGAGATAGCCGGCCACGCGCAGCGGCGTATCCATGATCGCAAAGAGCACACCATCCATCGCCGCGACGGCGAAGAGAAAATAGGTGACCACGCCGAGCCCGTCGAAACTCGCCTTGTGTTCACGGATGCGCCCCTCCCCCAGAACGAGACGGATCACGATCGCGGTGGCGATCGCACCGCCGATCAACAGCAGCATCCGTGTGACCAGCACGCCGACATCGAGCGGCACCTCGACGCCGGCGACGAACTCTGCGGCAATCGGCGAGTAGAACGGCGCGAGCGCGGTCGTCACCAGCACCACCGTCAGCAGCATGGTCGGCGCGAGGCCGAGCACCATGGCGATGGCGGGGGACGACATGATCGGCGGCGCGGCAGCGAGAATCGCGAGACCGAGTACGAGCCCCGGATCGAGATTGTCGCGCCCCACCACGGTCAAGAAACCGCCGACGAGGAGAATCGGCGCCAGCGTCGTCCAGATCAGCGCGAAGATCAGGCCCGACGGCGCGCGCAGGATGGCCCTCAAGGCGTGCAGATCGACGCGCGCGAAGGTCATCGCGACGAAGATGAAGATCGCAACCGGCAGAAACGGGCGCGCGGCTGCGGCAAATTGGGGCAGCATCAGGCCGATCATGATGCTGATCGCAAAACCCTGGGTCGCATATCGGCCTATGAAGGCGAGGGCTCTGATCAGAAAGGACATTTCGGCAAGACCATCCCGGTGAGCGTTCGGCAGGACGCGGCTAGCCGCGTCGGCTTCGGCGCACGGGCGGGGCGACAATTTCCGCCTTGGCCTGCGCAGTATCATCCCATATCCCGAACGTCGTGGTTTGAACAAGTCTCCGGGAGGTGCGCATGCGCACAGATGTGATCGTACTCGGCGCAGGCATCATCGGCGTCAGCACCGCGCTGCATCTGCAACGGCGCGGCCGCGATGTCGTGCTGGTGGACCGGCGCGGCGCCGGCGAAGAGGCGAGCTACGGCAATGCCGGGCTGATGGAGCGCGCCACGATCGAACCCTATGCCTTCCCGCGCGATCCCGGTTCGCTGATCAAATACGGGCTCAACCGCTCAACGGAAGTGCGCTACGACATCTCCTTCCTGCCAAAGATCGCCCCGTGGCTTGCGCGCTACTGGTGGCATTCTGCGCCGCATCGTCATGCCGAGGCGACCCGCGCCATGCGTCCGCTGATCGAGCGCTGCGTCGATGAACATGCCGATCTCGTCGCAGAGGCGGGCGTCGCCCCGCTGATGCGCCCCAAGGGCTGGATCAAGGCCGCACGCAGCCAGGCCCGGCTCGATGCGGAAGCGGCGGAGGCCGAGCGCTTCGCCCGCGATTACGGGATCAGCTATGATCTGCTCGACCAGGCCGCACTGAAGGAGCGCGAGCCGCATCTGAGCGACCGCGTCATCGGTGCGATCCATCTGCGTGATCCGAATACCAGCCCCGATCCCGGCGGTCTGACCAAGGCTTACGCCGATCTGTTCGTGCGCAAGGGCGGACGTTTCATCAATGGCGATTCGCGCTCACTCACAGCGCATGGCGGCAACGGCAAGGCCGCGTGGCGCGTCGCCACAGAGGAAGGCGAGATCAGCGCCGATGAGGTGGTCGTCGCCATGGGCGCCTGGTCGAACGACATCTACGAGCCGCTCGGCTACCGCATGCCGCTTGCAGCCAAACGCGGCTACCATCTGCATTATGCCGCCGAGGGCAACGCGGTCCTGAATCATCCCGTGCTCGATGTCGATGCGGGCGTGGTGCTCGCCCCGATGAACAAGGGCATCCGGCTTACCACCGGGATCGAGTTTGCCCCGCGCGATGCGCCGAAAAGCCCGCTCCAGATCGCGCGCTGCGAGCCACTGGCGAAGGAGATCTTCCCGCTCGGCCAGCCGAACGAGCCGGAACCGTGGATGGGGTTGCGGCCGTGTTTCCCCGATATGCGCCCCGTCATCGGGCCGGCGCCGCGCCATGACGGGCTATGGTTCGCCTTCGGCCATAACCATCACGGCTTCTCGCTGGGGCCGGTCACCGGGCGGATTCTCGCCGAGATGATGACCGGCGAGACGCCGGTGGTCGAAACGGGCTGGTTCCGCGCCGACCGGTTCTGAGGGCTTATGCGGCGCCGCCATGCGTGGGGCGCGCATCTGCCGTTGCGACGAAAGCGCTTCCCCGCGCGCGCGGCGCATGGTTTGTTGGTGGCGGTTTTCCTCTCCCGGCCCGTATCCCGTGCAGCCCGTCATCGGCATCCTTCTGAAGATCCTCTCCGCCTTCGCCTTCACCCTGATGGCGGCGACGATCAAGTTCGTCAGCGATTCCTACCCAGTCGGGCAGCTGATCTTCTTCCGCTCCGCCTTCGCGCTGATCCCGCTGATGCTCTGGCTCGCCTGGAGCGACGTGATGGTGAACGCGGTGCGCACGCATAATCTGAAGGGCCATCTCCTGCGCAGCATCATCGGCGTGACGGGCATGTTCTGCGGATTCGCCGCGCTGAGCTATCTCCCGCTCTCCGATGCCGTGGCGATCGGTTACGCCGCGCCGCTGATCGTGGTGGTGCTCGCGGCGCTCGTTCTCAAGGAAACGGTGCGTGCTTATCGCTGGAGCGCGGTCGGGATCGGCTTTGTCGGCGTGATCCTGATGCTGACGCCGCAATTCGGTGTGGTCGATGCCGCAATCGCCAACGAGAATCGGGCGCTGGGCGCGACCTTCGCGATCTTCGCCGCCCTGTGCACCGCCGGCGCGACGATCCAGGTCCGCCGCCTCACCGCGACAGAGCGCACCGGCGCCATCGTCTTCTATTTCTCGGTCTTCTCCACCCTGATCGGCCTCGCGACGATCGTTTTCGGCTGGAACATGCCGGGCCTTGTGGATTTCGGTATTCTCATCGTGATCGGCATTCTGGGCGGGATCGGCCAGATCCTGCTGACCCAGAGCTACCGCTTCGGCGACGCTTCGCTGATCGCCCCTTTCGAGTATACGACGATGATCTGGGCGCTGCTGCTGGGCTGGTTCGTCTTCGGCGACTGGCCGCAGGCGATCGTGCTCGCCGGCGCCGCGATCGTCATCGCGGCAGGCATTTTCGTGATCTGGCGTGAACACCGCCTCGGCCTGACGCGCAAGAAGGAAGCGGAGATGGCCTCGAAGCGGGCGATCTGATCTGCTTTGACGAAAGCATCCTGTGTCCCTTCGCTCGGGAACGAGACCGGGCAGCACCTGCATCAACGGGGCGTTCTCCCTCCCTTCAAGGGAGGGAGGTCTGGCGGGGG
>PXAW01000340.1 GCA_003567055.1 Hyphomicrobiales bacterium | reverse complement strand
TGACCCCGCCGCAACGGCAGGGCGCGCGAGAATGATGCAGCGCACGCCCGCTCTCCCTCCCCTCAGGGGAGGGATTAAGGGTGGGGTGAACCCGCTTTCCGCATTCCGCAGCGCTAGGGCGCCTGCATCAACGCCTCTCCCCACCCTCAGTCCCTCCCCGCTGGGGAGGGAGGCTGCTGAGAGCGCTTCATGGAGGGTGCGCCTCGCCTGTCACCATCGCTAGCCGGTGATGCTGAGCGGGTGATGCAGCACACTCTCCCTCCGTGGAGAGGGGTCGGGGGTGAGGGGCGGTCGTGGTAATTCTCCGCCGTCGATGACATCCGCACGCTTCATCGACGCCGCGCTTTATTCTGCTACGCCCCTCACCCCCAGCCCCTCTCCTCGGCGGGAGAGGGGAGTTCT
Source organism: Hyphomicrobiales bacterium (assembly GCA_003567055.1). Classification (GTDB taxonomy): domain Bacteria; phylum Pseudomonadota; class Alphaproteobacteria; order Rhizobiales; family Beijerinckiaceae; genus Saliniramus. The sequence continues at coordinate 7,418 of PXAW01000340.1, read as the reverse complement.
GGCGCGGCCTTCATGGGGCGCATGCGCTCTAGCCGCCGATCGCCTCGCGGCCATGCGGTGCGTCGAGGTCGAGCACGGGGCCGAGGGGTACGACGCGGTGCGGGTTGATGGTTTCGTGGCTGTAGTAATAGTGGTTCTTGATATGCGTGAAGTTCACCGTCTCGCGCACGCCGGGCCACTGGTACAATTCGCGCAGATAGCCTGAGAGATGCGGGTAATCGGCGATGCGGCGCAGGTTGCACTTGAAATGCCCGACATAGACCGGATCGAAGCGCACGAGCGTGGTGAACAGCCGCCAATCGGCTTCGGTGATGCTGTCGCCGGTGAGATAGCGCCGGGTCGCGAGTTGCGCATCGAGATCATCGAGCGTGGCGAAAAGCGGCGTCACCGCTTCCTCATAGGCTTCCTGGGTGGTGGCGAAGCCGGATTTGTAGACGCCGTTATTGACGGTGTCGTAGACGCGCGCGTTGATCGCGTCGATTTCCTCGCGCAGGGCCTGCGGGTAGTAATCGCCCGGCGTCGCACCGATCCCGTCGAAGGCGGAGTTCAGCATGCGGATGATCTCCGCCGATTCGTTGCTGACGATGGTCTCGCGCTGCTTGTCCCAGAGCACCGGCACCGTGACGCGGCCGGTATAGACCGGATCCGCCGTGGTATAGACCTCGTGCATGACGCGGGCATTGTTCACCATATCGGGGATGACGCCCTCGGCCTCCTGGAAGGTCCAGCCCTCGTCGAGCATGGCCCAATGCACCACCGAGAGCGAGATCATGTTCTCCAGACCCTTGAGCTTGCGGAAGATCAGGGTGCGGTGGGCCCAGGGGCAGGCGAGACTGACATAGAGATGGTAACGCCCGGGCTCGGCGGCGAACCCGCCTTCACCGCTCGGGCCGGGGGAACCGTCGGGCGTGACCCAGTTGCGGAATTGCGAATCCTGGCGCTTGAAACGCCCGCCCGTGGACTTGGTATCGTACCACTTGTCCTGCCATTGTCCGTCGACGAGAAGGCCCATGGCGTTCTCCTTTCCTGTCCGGTTGCGGCGGCGATATCGATGTCAACGCATCAGCGCCGGTATGTTTGCATTGAAGAAAGATATAAGCCGGGAAACCCGTGATTTCCCGGCTTTTCTTCTTGCAAATCCGCAAGCGCGCCTCGCGCGCATTCACGCCCGGCAAGCGCGCCTCGCGTCGCCAGGCGGGCTCAGAGGACAGCTCAGAGGATGTACCGGCTCAGATCGGCGTTCTTCGCCAGATCGCCCACCTGCGCGCGCACGTAATCGCCGTCGATGGTGACGGTTTCGCCGGCCTTGTCGGTGGCGGTGTAGGAGATATCGTCGAGAACGCGTTCGATCACGGTCTGGAGCCGGCGCGCGCCGATATTCTCGACGCTGCCATTGACCTCCACGGCGACCTTGGCGAGGGCGTCGATGGCATCATCCGTGAAGACGAGTTCGACCCCCTCCGTGCTCATCAGCGCCACCGATTGCTTGATCAGGCTCGCCTCGGTCTCGGTGAGGATGCGGCGGAAATCGTTCTCGTCGAGGGGGTTGAGCTCGACGCGGATGGGCAGGCGGCCCTGCAATTCGGGCAGGAGATCCGACGGTTTCGCCACATGGAAGGCGCCCGAGGCGATGAACAGGATATGATCCGTCTTCACCGGCCCGTGCTTGGTGGCGACCGTGGTGCCCTCGATTAGCGGCAAGAGATCGCGCTGCACGCCCTCGCGCGAGACATCCGCGCCGCCGCGCCCCTCGCGGGCGCAGATCTTGTCGATTTCGTCGAGGAAGACGATGCCGTTATTCTCGACCTCGCGGATCGCCTCCTCGGTGAGGGATTCCTGATCCAGCAGCTTGTCGCTCTCCTCCGCCACCAGCGGCTCATAGGCCTCCGAGACGGTGGTGCGGCGTGATTTGGTGCGCCCGCCGAAGGCCTTGCCGAACATGTCGCCCAGCGAGATCGCGCCCATCGAGGCGCCCGGCATGCCCGGCATCTCGAACATCGGCATGCCGGAGGAGCCCGCCTGCATCTCGATCTCGATTTCCTTGTCGTTCAATTCGTCATTGCGCAGCTTCTTGCGAAACGCCTCGCGTGTCGTCTGCGAGGCATTGGCGCCCACCAGCGCATCGAGCACGCGGTTTTCGGCGGCGAGCTGCGCCTTCGCCTTCACCGCCTGCCGCTTCTCCTCCTTGACCAGCCCGATGGCGATCTCGACCAGATCGCGCACGATCTGCTCGACGTCGCGCCCGACATAGCCGACCTCGGTGAATTTCGTCGCCTCGATCTTGGTGAAGGGGGCATGGGCGAGCTTGGCGAGGCGCCGGGCGATCTCGGTCTTGCCGCAGCCGGTGGGGCCGATCATCAGGATGTTCTTCGGCATCACCTCGTCCCGGATCGGCCCGGTCAGCTGCTGACGCCGCCAGCGATTGCGCAGGGCGATCGCCACCGCACGCTTGGCATCCTTCTGGCCGACGATGAAGCGGTCGAGCTCCGAGACGATCTCGCGGGGGGAAAATGTGGTCATGCCTGGTCCTGTCGTGATACTGAGGCTTTGAATGGAGTGATGTGATGCGTCCGATTCTGTGGCTGATTGCTGGCGCCAACGGTGTCGGCAAGACGACTTATGCGTTCCGCCATATTCGAGCGGTTTCCGGTGTGAGCGAATTCGTCAATCTCGACGAGATCGCGCGCGGGCTCTCGCCGCTTGACGTCGAAGCGGGCCGCTTGCCGGCTTCCCGTGTCGCGATCGCGCGGATCCGCGAATTGTTTCAGGCGCGGCGCACCTTCAGTCTCGAGACAACGCTTGCGGGCCGCACCCATCTGCGCACCATTGACCGGGCCCGACGGGCCGGTTTCGATGTCGTGATCCTGTATTTCGCCGTCGGCCATGTCGAGACCTGCCTGACGCGCATCGCGCGCCGCGTGTCCGAGGGAGGCCATGATATTCCGGAAAACGAGGCGCGTCGGCGCTTTGCGCGTTCGCTCGACAATGTTCCCGATTATTTCGCCCGCGCTGATCTGTGGCGCGTCTTCGATGCCAATCGCCGCCCCTTCATCGTGGCGGAGGGGCGTGGTGATTGTCTGGCCAGCCTCGGGTCGGGCGATGGTGACGCGCCGCAGGAAGCCGGTCCGGAGGGCGGCGACCGGCATCTCGGTGGATTGCCCGCCGCGCTGGCGGCGCATCTGCGCGCCCTGCCACCCTGTCCGGAGGCGCCCGGTGAACGCTGATTCTGCGTGCACCACCCTCACCTTTCGCAATCCATCGTCTCGATGACCAGATTGCCGTTGGTATAGACGCAGATATCGGCGGCGATCTGGAGGGCGCGGCGGGTGATGGTTTCGGCGTCGAGATCGGTATCGGCGAGCGCGCGGGCGGCGGCGAGGGCGTAATTGCCGCCTGAGCCGATCGCCATCACGCCGCCCTCCGGTTCGAGCACGTCGCCGGAGCCCGAGAGCAGCAGCGAGACGTCCTTGTCGGCCACCAGCATCATCGCTTCGAGCCGGCGCAGGTAGCGATCGGTGCGCCAGTCCTTGGTGAGCTCGACACAGGCACGCAGGAGCTGGCCGGGATATTGTTCGAGCTTGCCTTCGAGGCGCTCGAAAAGCGTGAAGGCATCCGCCGTTGCGCCGGCGAAGCCGCCGATCACCTCGCCCTTGGCCAGGCGGCGCACCTTGCGGGCATTGCCCTTGACGATGGTGGGGCCGAGGCTGACCTGGCCGTCACCGCCGATTACCAGTTTGCCCTCCTTGCGCACCATCAGGATCGTGGTGGCATGCATCGAGGGGGAGCCGTTGCGGGCATCGTCTGTGGACAAGATCGTGCACTCCGTTGAAAACCTGTCCCCTCCACTTAAGCGTTCCCGTCGCCATTTCCAACGCGTATGGCGTTTTGAAGCAAGCCTTGCTAGAACCCGCTCGCGCCCAGCATCCGGCGCGCCGCCAAAGAGCCGCATCATGAGCCAGACATCGCGTACCGCGACGATCGCGCGCCGCACCGCCGAAACCGATATCGACCTGACGCTGGATCTCGACGGGACCGGTACGATCACGATCGAAACCGGCATCGGTTTCTTCGATCACATGCTGGAGCTCTTCGCGCGCCATGCGCTGTTCGATCTGACGCTCAAGGCGAAAGGCGATCTGCATGTCGACGACCACCACACGGTGGAGGATGTCGGCATCGCGCTGGGTCAGGCCTTCCGCACGGCCCTGGGCGATAAAAAAGGCATCATGCGCTATGCCGATATGCACATGCCCATGGACGAGACGCTGACCCGTGTCGCGATCGACATTTCCGGGCGCGCCTTCCTGGTCTTTCGCACGCCGTTTCCCACCCAGAAGATCGGCACGTTCGATACCGAGCTGGTGCGCGAATTCTTCCAGGCTTTCACCGCCAATGCCGGCGTCACGCTGCATGTGGAGACGCTCTACGGCGACAACAGCCACCACATCGCCGAGAGCTGCTTCAAGGGATTGGCGCGGGTCTTGCGACGGGCGGTTGCAGCCGAACCGCGCGAGGCCGGGCGCGTTCCCTCCACCAAGGGGATGCTGTGAGGCGCAGGCGCCTCCGAGCGGAACCGTGCGCGATCGCCGCGCGGCGTTTTTTTGATCGATGATGGGAGCTTGCACCCGGCATGCATGTTTATACGGTCCATCTGCCCGCACAGGCCCGCCCGGGTGATGCGGAGGCTTTCGAGAAGGCCGTGCTGGTGAGAGACGGGTTCCATGTCTGGGCCTTTCTCTTCACCGTTTTATGGTTTCTCTATCACCGCCTCTGGCTGGCCGCGATCGGTGTCTTCGTGGCGCTGAGCGTGTTCGGCCTCATCGTCGACCGGCTGGCGCTTGCCCCCTGGGCGGGGCTCGCCGCGCATATCCTCGCTTCCACGCTGATCGGGCTGGAAGCCTCCAGCCTGAAGCGCTGGACTTATGGCCGCAACGGTTTTGCCATGGTCGACATCGTCTCCGGCGCCGACGAGGAGGAGGCCGAGGCCAAGGCCTGTGCGCGCTGGCTGGCGCGCGGTGAGAGCCGCCCCGACGGCCCGCCGCCACCTCCTTCATCCTTCGACTGGCCCAAACCCGCACCCGGCGCGCCACCCCGGCGCGAGAGCGGCGTGATCGGTCTTTTTCCGGAGCGCTCGCGATGAGCATCGCCATTATCGATTACGGATCCGGCAACCTGCATTCGGCGCAGAAGGCGTTCGAGCGCGCCGCCCGCGAGGCCGGCATCGCCGTGCCCGTGATCGTCACCGACGATCCGCAGAAGGTGCGCGAAGCCGAGCGCATCGTGCTGCCGGGCGTGGGCGCCTTCGCCGATTGCCGGCGCGGGCTCGATGCCGTGCCCGGCATGACGCAGGCGCTGCACGAGGCGGTGCGGGTGAACGGCAGGCCGTTCCTGGGGATCTGCGTGGGCATGCAGCTTCTCGCCACACGGGGGCTCGAGCACGAGACCTCGCAGGGGCTCGACTGGATCCACGGCGATGTCGCCGCCATCCGCCCGCGTGATGCGAGCCTGAAGATCCCGCATATGGGCTGGAACGTGCTGCATCCGCAGCGCGACCACCCGCTGCTTGCCGATATCGCCACCGGCCCGAGCGGGCTGCACGCCTATTTCGTGCATTCCTACGCGCTGACCCCGGATGATCCGCAAGACGTCCTCGCCGTCACGGATTACGGCGGCCCCGTCACCGCGATCGTGGCGCGCGACAACATTGCCGGCACGCAATTCCATCCCGAGAAGAGCCAGAAGCTGGGTCTGGCCCTGATTGCCAATTTTCTGAGGTGGCGCCCGTGATTCTCTTTCCCGCGATCGATCTGAAGGAAGGCCATTGCGTCCGCCTCATCCAGGGCGACATGGAGCAGGCCACGGTCTTCAACGACGATCCCGCCGACCAGGCCGCCACCTTCGCGCGCCAGGGTTTCGAATGGCTGCATTGCGTCGATCTCGACGGCGCCTTCGCCGGCAAGCCGATGAACGGCGCGGCGGTGGACCGGATCCTCGCCGCGATCGACATCCCCGTCCAGCTCGGCGGCGGCATCCGCGACATGCGCACGCTCGAAGCCTGGCTCGAGAAAGGCGTCGCCCGGGTCGTCATCGGCACGGCTGCGGTGCGTGACCCGTCCTTCGTGCGCGAGGCGGCGCGGCTGCATCCGGGGAAGATCGCGGTGGGGATCGACGCCAAGGACGGGCGCGTCGCGGTCGAGGGCTGGGCCGAGACCTCGACCCTGACGGCGGAGGAACTCGGCCGGCGTTTCGAGGATGCCGGGGTCGCGGCCATCATCTATACCGACATTGCCCGCGACGGCATTCTCAAGGGCCTCAATATCGAGATGACGCTGGCTCTGGCCGAGGCGGTCTCGATCCCGGTCATCGCGTCGGGCGGCCTCGCCTCGATCGAGGATGTGGACCGCCTGCTCCAGCCCGATTGCGCCGCGCTCGCCGGCGCGATTTCGGGCCGCGCCCTCTATGACGGGCGCATCGACCCCGCACAGGCTCTGGCGATGATCCGGAAGGCGCGCGGCTGAGGGCTGCACGCCGATCTGCGTGTTCGCCGGTATGGCGCGAAAGCGTGGCCTGCGCTAGGCAGAAGCAAGGCCATTTTTCCGGGAGATGAGCCATGCCCCAGCCGATCCTCGTCGCCACCGACCTCTCCGCGCGGTCCGAGGTCGCGATCACCCGCGCGCTCGGGCTGGCGGCGCGCCGGCAGGAGCCGCTCGTCATCCTGCACGTCGTCGATGACGATGAGCCGGCAGGGCTGGTCGAAGCGCAGGTGCGGCGCGCGGAGCGTTTTCTCGAAGAGACGCTCGCCTCCCTGCGCGGGGAGCTTTCCGTCGATGCGCAGGTCGTGGTGGAGCGTGGTGATCCGTTCAGCGTCATCAACGATCATGCCGAGAATATCGGTGCCCGCCTCATCGTGATGGGCGCGCATCGCAGGAACATTCTGTTCGATCTCTTCCGTGGCACCACCATCGAGCGCGTTTTGCATACCGGTCGTACCCCGCTCCTGCTCGTCAACCGCGCAGATGGCGAGGCGATCGAAGCGGTGGTCGTGGGGATCGAGGCGGATGCGCATTGCGCGCAGGCGATCTCGGTTGCCGATGAGCTCGGTTTTCTGGAGGGCGCCAGCATCACCGCAGTGCACGCCCATCCGGATCCGGCGAAGCTGCAAATGAGCTATGCCGGGGTTGATCAGGACGTCATCCGCCGCGCCTCCAGCGAGGAGACGCAGAAGCAGGCAGCCGGAATCTACACTTTCCTCGCAGGCACGGCTTTGGCTGCGCGCGATTATCGCCTGATGCTCGAGGAAGGCGAGCCATCGCACTTGCTCGTCAAGGTGGCCGGTGATCTCGATGCGGACATGATCGTCCTCGGCACGCGCAGCCTGACCGGTCTGCGCAAGGTGATGCTGGGCAGCGTCACCCGGA
>PXAW01000489.1 GCA_003567055.1 Hyphomicrobiales bacterium | reverse complement strand
TCCCGAGCGCTTCGGCCTCGATCTCGTCATGCCGATCTTCTTCGCCGCCATGCTGGTGCCGATGTGGAAGGGATTTCGCCCGGCGGTGCCCTGGGCGGTCGCGGGCGGCGCGGCGCTGCTCGCGCAGGCGCTCATCCCCGGCTATGCCTTCATCATCATCGGCGCGCTTGCCGGCGCCATCGCGGGGGCATTGATCGACGATGCCTGAACTCACGCTCGCCACGCCCTATGGGACGCTCATCGCCCTCGTCGCCATGGCCGGGGTGACCTATCTCTGCCGCGCTTCCGGCGTGATCTTCATGAACCGGATCAGTATCGGCCCGCGCCTCGCGCGCGCCCTGCGCGCCCTGCCGGGATCGATCGTGATCGCCACGATCCTGCCGATCGCCGCCCAGGCCGGATCGCCGGCCTTCATCGGCATCAGTGCCGCGATCGCGGTGATGATCGTCACCCGCATGGAGATCGCGGCCATCGCCGCCGGGCTCGTCGGCATCGCGCTGGCACGCGCCCTTGGGCTGGGTCTCTGAGGCGAGGGAATATCGTCGCCTTCAGACCGGGATGCGCCGCCGCTCGGCGAATTGTGCCAGCGTGCCACGCAGGGTGGGCCCGGTATCGGGATCGTCGAGCTTTTCGCGGATCAGCGCGCCGGCTTCCTGCGCGTCGAGGGCGAGCAGCATGGCCTTGACCGGGCCCAGGGATGACGGGGCCATCGACAGCGTGCGGAAGCCGAGGCCGAGCAGTGCCATCGCCTCGAGCGGGCGTCCGGCGATCTCGCCGCAGATGGAGACCCGGCAATCGCTCTCGCGTGCGGTATCGGCGATCAGGCGCAGGGCGCGCAGGGCGGAGACACCCAGCGGATCATAGCGCTGCGCCACCTGCCGGTTCTCGCGATCGGCGGCGAAGAGGAATTGCAGAAGATCGTTCGAACCGATCGAGACGAAATCGGCCAGGGCGCAGATCTCGCGGATCTGGAAGAGCAGGGCCGGCACCTCGATCATCACGCCGATGGCGATGTCGGTGGGCATCGCATGGCCGTGCCGGCGCAGATAGGCGATCTCGCGCGCGATGATTTCGCGGCCCCGGGTGAATTCCTCCACCGTGGCGACCATCGGCAGCATGATCGCGATGTCGCGCCCCGATCCAGCCTTGAGCAGGGCGCGGACCTGGCTGCGCAGCAGGCCGGGGCGATCGAGGCCGATGCGGATCGCGCGCCAGCCCAGCGCCGGATTCTCCTCCTCGATCGCCGACATGTAGGGCAGGATCTTGTCGCCGCCGATATCGAGGGTGCGGAAGACGACCGGGGCGCCATCGACCGCGTCGAGCACGGCCCGGTAGAGCTTCTGCTGCTCGCTGGTCGAGGGCATCTGCTGTGCGACCATGAACTGGATCTCGGTGCGAAACAGCCCGATCCCGTGCGCCCCGGTCTCCTCCAGATGCGGCAGATCGGCCAGCAGCCCGGCATTCAGCTGGAGATCGACGGCGATGCCGTCCCTGGTGACGGGGGCGACGTCGCGCAGGGCGCGATACTGCTCCTGCCGCTTGGCGCGCAGGCGCGCCTTTTCCGCATAGGCCGCCTCGACATCCGGACGCGGCCTGATCTGTACCTCGCCGGCCACGCCGTCGGCGATGATGGCATCGCCGGGCTCAACCAGTGCCGTGGCATTCTCGACGCGCCCGACGGCGGGAATGCCGAGCGCGCGGGCGACGATGGCGACATGGCTGGCCGGCCCGCCTTCCTCGAGCACGATGCCGCGCAGCCTCGCACGGTCGTAATCGAGCAGCGCCGCCGGTCCCATCGACCGCGCCACGATGATGGCATTCTCCGGCAGATCCGCCCCGTCCGAGACGAAATCCTGTCCCACCAGCTGGTGCAGCAGACGGTTGGCGAGATCGTCGAGATCGTGCAGGCGCTCGCGCAGATAGGGATCGGTCTGGCGCATCATCCGCGCGCGGTTGTCCGATTGCACGCGCTCGACGGCGGCTTCCGCCGTCAGGCCCGTCATCACCGCCTCGCGCATGCGCCGCAGCCAGCCCTGGTCATGGGCGAACATGCGGAAGGTCTCGAGCACCTCGCGATGCTCGCCGTGATCGGCGACGTCGCCGCGTTCGATCAGTTCGTCGATGGAGGCGCGCACCTTCCTGATGGCAGCTTCGAGGCGCTCGACTTCCTCGTCGAGATTTTCGGCGATGAGGTTCTTCACCACCACGCGCGGCTCATGCAGCACCACATGGCCGAGGCCGACACCTTCGGTGAGCGACACGCCCTGCAGGTAGAGCGGTTTCTTCAGCGCGATATCCGCGCCTTCCTGCGCGATCGCCTGCAACTCGCCCGAGGCGATCATCTCGGCAACCACCATGGCGGTGGTCTGGGCCGCCTCGATTTCCTCTTCGCTATAGGTGCGATGGGCGCGGTTCTGCACCACCAGCACGCCGAGCGTATTGCCCGCGCGCAGGATCGGCACACCGAGGAAGCCGTGATAGATCTCCTCGCCGGTCTCGGGCTTGTAGGCGAAGGCCGGATGGCTCTGTGCATCGGACAGAGCGAGCGGCTGCGCCGCATCCGCGATCTGGCCGACGAGCCCCTCTCCGGAGCGCATCGTGGTCAGATGCACCGCTTCGCGGTTGAGGCCCTCGGTGGCATAGAGCTCCAGCGTGCCGTCGGCGCGCAGCACGTAGACGGAACAGACCTCCGCGACCATGTTGGCCGCGATCAGGACCACGATCCTGTCGAGACGATCCTGCGCGCTGATCGGCTCCGCCATGATTTCGCGAAGCCGACGAAGCAATACACGCGGACCGCCGGATGGGTTTCTCATCTCGGTGCCTGTTCGCTGGTGCCGCCCGCCACAGGGGCGCCTTTCACGGCGCCATGCCGCGTCCGGGTTGCAAGGTTGACCGAAACCGTCAGGCTTTGTCGAGTCCGTAGAGCGAATGAAGCGTGCGTACGGCGAGCTCGGTATAGGCTTCCTCGATCAGGACGGAAAACTTGATCTCGGAAGTGGTGATGGCACGGATGTTGATGCCCTTGTCGGACAAGGCCTTGAAGGCCTTCGCCGCGACACCGGCATGCGAACGCATGCCCACACCGATAGCGGAGACCTTCACGACATCCGTCTCGCCCTGGAGCGATTCGTATTCGATGACGCTGCGGTGCTCTTCGAGCAGGCCCTTCGCGCGCTCGTAATCGCCGGCGGGAACCGTGAAGGTGATGTCGGTCGTCGACGAATCGCGCGAGACCACCTGGATGATCATGTCGACATTGATATTCGCTTCGGCCAGCGGCACGAAGATCGAGGCGGCGACGCCCGGCTTGTCGGCGACGCGGCGCAGCGTGATCTGCGCTTCGTCCCGGGAATAGGCGATGCCGGTGACGGTCTGCTGTTCCACGATTTCCTCCTCGCCGCAAATCAGCGTCCCGGGATTGGGGGCCGCGGGATCATCGAAACTCGAACGCACATAGGTCGGCACGTTGTGGACCATCGCCACCTCGACCGAACGCACCTGCAGCACCTTGGCGCCCAGGCTCGCCATTTCCAGCATCTCCTCATAGGAGACCCGGTCGAGCCGGCGGGCTTTTGCCACGATGCGCGGATCGGTCGTGTAGACGCCGTCCACATCGGTATAGATGTCGCAGCGCTCCGCGCCAAGCGCGCCGGCAAGCGCCACGGCGCTGGTATCCGAGCCGCCGCGCCCGAGCGTGGCGATCCGGCCCGTCGGCGCATGCACGCCCTGAAACCCGGCGACGACGGCGACCTCGTTGCGCTCATCGAAATGCCTTGAGATGCGCGAGCCGTCGATCGCCTCGATCCGCGCCGCGCCATGGGCGCCCGACGTCTCGATCGGAATCTGCCAGCCCTGCCAGGAGCGCGCGGGAATCCCCATGCTCTGGAGGGTGATGGCGAGCAGGCCGGAGGTCACCTGTTCGCCGGAGGCGACCACGGCGTCGTATTCGCGCGCATCGTGGATCATCGAGGCCTCGCGGCACCAGCCCACCAGTTCGTTGGTCTTGCCCGCCATGGCGGAGACCACGACAGCGACCTGGTAGCCGGCATCCACCTCGCGCTTGACGTGGCGCGCGACATTGCGGATCCGCTCCAGATCGGCAACCGAGGTGCCGCCGAATTTCATGACCAGCCGTGGCATACCGAAAGCCTCGTAACAAGTTGGCGGCAAGGACGCGGGAAGGCCGGCGCAATGGAACCCGCGCAAGAAAACCGGGACGCGTCGCCGCAGGGACGTGACCGCGACCCGCAAGCGCGCGTATACATGACGAGGGCGTCGATCCATGTCAACGCGGCGACGCATGGTCAATTGGCAGTAGCGGAAGGAATCAGGCATGACAGGCGCCGGGCGGCAGAGCGAGCGCGCAACGGACAGCGTCGATCCGGCGGAGGTGGCGCGATTCGAGAAGATCGCCCGCACCTGGTGGGATCCGACCGGGCCGATGCGCACCCTGCACAAGTTCAACCCCGTGCGGCTTTCCTATATCCGCGACGAGGCCGCCCGGCATTTCGGGCGTGATCCACTGGCCGGCGCGCCGCTCGAAGGCCTGTCGCTGGTCGATGTCGGCTGCGGCGGGGGCGTGCTCTCGGAGCCGCTGGCGCGGCTGGGCGCACAAGTCACCGGGCTCGACCCGGCCCCCACCAACATCGCCGTGGCGCGCCGGCATGCGCAGCAATCGGGCATCGCCATCGATTACCGCGAGGAGCGGATCGAGGATGTGGTGGCGGGTGGGGCGCGCTTCGACATCGTCACCGCGATGGAGGTGGTCGAGCATGTCAGCGACGTGCGCGCCTTCGTCGCGACCTGCTGCACGGCGGTGAAACCGGGCGGGCTCATCTTCATGGCCACCCTCAACCGTACCCTGCGCTCCTACGCGCTCGCCATCGTCGGCGCGGAATACATCCTGCGCTGGCTGCCCAAGGGCACCCATCAATGGGAGAAGTTCGTCACGCCGCGTGAACTGGAAGACGCCATCCGCGCGGGCGGGCTGCATCCCGACGAGGTCACCGGCGTCGTCTACAATCCGCTCGGCGACAGCTGGTCGCTCTCGCGCGATACGGCGGTGAACTACATGCTGCGCGCCTCGCGTGCGCCATGACGAGGCGGCGCATCACTCTTCCGGCGCCTCGATGATCGGATCATAGCGCTCGGTATCGAGGCCGAGCAGGTTGAAGGTCTGCTGCATGTGCGGCGGCAGCGGGGCGCTGACGTCGAGGGGGCGCCCGGTGCGCGGATGCGCGATGACGATGCGCCGCGCCAGCAGATGCAGCCGGTTCTGGATGCCGCCGGGCAATTCCCAGTTCTCGATGTTGAAATACTTGTCGTCGCCGATGATCGGATGGCCGATATCGGCCGTGTGAACACGCAACTGGTGCGTCCGCCCGGTGACCGGCTTGAGCGACAGCCAGGAGAGTTTCTGCGCCGATTGATCGACCACGGCATAATAGGTCAGGGCGTGATCGGCGCCCCGGTCGCCATGCTCGGCCACCACCATGCGCGATTCGCCCTCCGCATCGGCCATCTTGGCCAGGTAGGTCGAGATCCGCCCCTGGCGCACGCGCGGCACGCCGGCGCAGATCGCCCAGTAGACCTTGCGGGTCGTGCGCGAGCGGAAGGATTTCGCCATCACCGAGGCGGCAAAGCGCGTCTTGGCGATGACGAGGCAGCCGGCGGTCTCCTTGTCGAGCCGGTGCACGAGGCGCGGCTTCTGGCCCGCCTTGTCGCGCATGCAGTCGAGCAGCCCGTCCACGTGGCGCGTCGTCCCCGAGCCGCCCTGCACGGCGAGGCCGGCGGGCTTGTTGATGACGAGGACATCCTTGTCCTCATAGAGCGTGATGCTCTCCAGAAAGGCGCGGTCATCGGTATTGCGCGCCGCGCTGCGCGGCACGGTATCCTGCAGCTTGAGCGGCGGGATGCGCACGTTCTGGCCGGCCTGGAGGCGATCATTGGGCTTCATGCGCTTGCCGTCCACGCGCAATTGCCCGGTGCGCACGATGCGCTGGAGATGGGTGAAGGCGACCTGCGGGAAACGCGCCGTCAGGAAGCGATCAAGCCGCATATCGGCTTCGTCCCCGGTGACGTGCAGCATCTGGATGCCGGTCTGCAGAACCGTCTGGGCCGCAGCCTTCTCGGCCTTGCGGGCGCCGGGGCGTGCGGCGGCTGGCTTCTCACCGGAGGCTTTCGCGGCAACAGCCTTCGCCGCATTGCCGGAGGCCGGGCCCGACAGCTTGCTCGCAGGTCCACCGGGCGCCTGGCGGCGCGTATCCTCGTGCCCTTTCACGGGTGCCTTGCCGGGAGGCTTGCCCGCTGACTTGCCGGGAGGCTTGCCCGCTGACTTGCCGGCGACCTTGCCAGCGACCTTGCCGGCGCCCTTGCCGGGACCGCCGGGAGCGCGTCGCACCTTGTCTCGAGTTCCTGCCGCCATCATCCGATCCATGAACCTGCGCCTGCCACGAAGCGGGCACCGCGTGCATGACCTACACCTCCGGCGGCTTGCGGGCAAACCCTATCGGCGGCATGGGCGTGCCTTCATATCCCGCGCCGGGCCAGCTGCCACATCGCGGTGGCCTCGATGCCGACCTTCATTTCCGGGCGCATCAACGCCGGCACGACAAGAAGCGTCGAGGCCGGTCGATGGCCTTCCATCATGCGCGCGCAGGTGGTCAGAACGGGCTCGCCATAAGCCGGATCGGTGATGAAGATGCGCGCCTTGACCACCTCCTCCAGCCCGCTATCGGCCTGCTGCAAGGTCGCAGAGATCGAATCCCAGACATTGCAGGTCTGCTGCACCACGTCTTCGGGAATCTCCATGCTGAATGGATCATAGCCGTAGACACAGGAGACGAAGACGAAAGGATCCTGCACGATCGCACGCGCGAACCCGAATTCCGCCTCGGGTGAAGAACTGGTAACGATTTCGCGGCGCATCGAAAACGCCTCCTGCTGATTGTCGCGCGCTGACATAGCATGGAATTCTCGATGACGTTACGTCATGTTTCTGATCATATTGCCGCGATCAAACATGCTGGAACGAATGCTCTCGCGCTGCGCGCTCAACCCCGCATATGGTAGCCGGACCACATCACCGTGGCCTCGATCGCAACCCGCATGGCCGGATTGAAGAACTGCCTCACCGAATAGGCCGAGATGGCAGGCAGGTTCGTACGCCCGGATACGGGATCGCGCTTGCTGCCATTGTCGGAGAGGAAGCCCTGCGAAATTCTCAGGATCGTCTCGATCTCGGTGTGGTCCACGGCGATGCAATTCACGCGGACGATATCGCTCGGACAGCAATCTTCCTGGGCCAGCACGGCGGCGATGTGCTCCCAGGCCCGGCGCGTCTGCTGCGCGACATCACCCTCGACGTTCAAGGTCGTGTGATCGAGGCCCGTTGTTCCCGCAATGAAGATGAAGGGATCATCGACGACCGCACGGGAATAGCCGTAACGGCGCTCGTATTCCGGCGCACCGCTCAGGCGGCGGCGCATCATCTGAGAAGCCATTGGGAAACCCTTCCGGAGGGCGGCAGCCGACGGAGAGTATAGTTCGGGGTTTTCTTTGCGGAAAGCGCGGGAAGGCGCTTTTTTCGGCGCAATGCTACGCACTGTCGATCACGCTTCGGGCAAGCGAAAGCGCGAACCCGGCACGGACCATGGCGGCGATGTCGCGCTCGCGCCGCTCTGCGCGCTCGCGCAGGCGGAAAGGCCCGAGCCGGCGTCGGCGGGCATAGGCGAGCGCGGCCTCGTGCTCGCGGGCCGCACGCGCATCATGCCCCGCCTGCCCGTCCCCGTCACCGGAGGCAGCCTCCTCGCCATCCGCCTCGAGCGCTTCATCGACG
>PXAW01000585.1 GCA_003567055.1 Hyphomicrobiales bacterium | reverse complement strand
TGGTTGCGGGGGTAGGATTTGAACCTACGACCTTCAGGTTATGAGTCGTAACCCTCTGATTTTGCTTTATTATTTTAAATCAGTCGCTTAGACGATAAGCCTTTGTTTTCGCTAACTCTATTCGCAGATTTCCACCGACATTGAGTGCGTTGATACGGTTTCCGCTGTGCCCAAACAGTCGTTCAGTGGTTGACGTGGTGTTGACGTAAAACAGCGCGATCATGATCGTAAGATCAAGCTCTGGCGGGCCCCTGGACTGGCCATGTCAGCAGTGCCGCAGCATGGAGAGTCTCTTTGCAGCTGCGGCATCGCGGCCGGCCCTTAGCAGACCTTCAATGTCGCCTGAATGAAGGCTCGATGCCTGCCCATAGCAGACATCAGGCGAAGGCGCAGGCGACGGCTGTTACACATCATGTCCCTTGCGCGAAGACTCATGATTTTGACGTTAAGGAACGCGCGGTCCCTTTCGTCAATTCCATCGCCCGGATCGCGAAGCGGCGGGCGAGGGGGCCGAGCGCCGCGGCCTCCGGATCGCTCGCCGTGCCCGTGCGGGCGCGATCGGCAATGCCGACGAAGATCACCGCGAAACGGTAGAGGGCGAAAGCCTCGTGGAATGGGAGGAGCGGCGCGGCGAAGGGCGCACCCGCCATGTAACGGTCGACGACCTCGGCCTTCGGAGGCAGCCCCGCCGCCCCGACGTCATGCCCGAGGAGCCCGCCGTACTCGTCCGGCGACGTGTGCCAGGGCATGACGCAGAAGCCCAGATCGGCCAGCGGATGACCCAATGTCGACAGCTCCCAGTCGAGGATGGCGACGACGCGCGGCTCGGAAGGGTGGAACATCAGGTTCCCCAGCCGGAAATCTCCGTGGCAGAGCGCGACGAGCCCGTCGTCCGGCGGCATGTGTGCGATGAGCCAGTCGTGCAGCGCCTCGATCTCCGGCACGGGGCCCGAGGGCGAGCTTCGGTACTGCCGGTCCCAGCGCGCGATCTGCCGCTCGAAGTAGCTGCCCGGACGGCCGTAGTCGCCGAGGCCGACGACATCGGGCCTGATCCGGTGGAGCGCGGCGAGCGTGTCGGCCACGGCCATCCAGATCGCCCGCCGCTCCCCGCGCGGCAGGCTGGCCAGCGCCGTGTCGGTGAAGATGCGGCCCTCGACCCGCTCCATCAGGTAGAAGGGCGTGCCGAGAAGGCCGGCGTCTCCATGCCAGAGGACCGGGCGCGGGACCGGCACATCCGTCGGGTGGAGCGCGTCGAGCACGCGGTATTCCCGGTCGATCGCGTGCGCGCCGCGCAGGATCGGGCCCGAAGGCTGCTTCCTCAGGACCAGCCGATGGCCGGCCCAGTCGAGGAAGTACGTCGGGTTCGACTGCCCGCCGCCGATCCGGGTCAGCGCGTAGCACCCCTCGTCGGGGCCGAGGCGGGAACCGAGAAACGCTCCGAGCGCCCGCGCGTCGAAGTCGAGGCTGCCCTCCACCAGCGCCTCCGTCACCGGGTCGTGGTCCATCGGTAGAAATCCGCACCCTGCTCCGTCAGATGGCGGTTGATGAGCATCTTGTGCACTTCGTCCGCGCCATCGACCAGGCGCGCCTGGCGGGCGTAGCGGTAGATCCATTCGAGCACCGTGTCGGTCGAGTAGCCGCGCGCGCCGTTGATCTGGATGGCGGTGTCGGCGGCCTTGTGCAGGAGGTTCGCGACATGGATCTTGGCCATCGACACCTCCTTCTGCGCAAAGCCGCCACAGTCGATCTCCCACGCCGCCTTCATCACAAGGAGGCGGCCCACCTCGATCTGCATGGCGAGATCGCCCAGCATCACCTGCACGCTCTCGCGGTCGGCGAGGCGGATGCCGAAGCCCTCGCGCCGCTCCGCGTAGTCCCGCGCGATCTCGATGCATCGTTTCGCGAGGCCGAGCCACCGCATGCAATGCGTCAGCCGCGCAGGCCCGAGCCGCGTCTGCGTGACCTTGAGGCCGCGCCCCTCCTCGAGGAGCACGTTCTCCGCAGGGATGCGCAGGCCCTCGTAGACGATCTCGCAATGCCCGCCATGCTCCTCCGGGCCCATGATCCCGATGCGGCGCACGATCCGCCAGCCCGGATCGTCGCGGTGGTGAAGGAAGGCCGTCAGATCCCGGCGCGGATCGTCCGACGTGCGCGCGATGAGGATGAAGTGAGCCGCGTCCCCGGCGCCCGTGATGAACCACTTGCGCCCGTGGATCACGTAGTCGCCGCCGTCGCGCGTCGCCGTCGTCCGCATCATGCCGGGGTCCGAACCGCCACCCGGATGCGGCTCGGTCATGGCGAAGGCCGAGCGCACCTCGCCCGCCGCGATGGGGGCGAGCCAGCGTGCCTTCTGCGCCTCGGTGCCGAGGACCTCGAGCACCATCATGTTGCCGTCGTCCGGGGCGGCGGCGTTGAAGACGACGGGTCCGAAGATCGACCGGTTCATCGCCTCGTAGGTCACGGCCATGCCCATCTTGCCGAGGCCGAGCCCGCCGTTCTCGGGCGAGAGCTGTGGGCACCAAAGCCCCTCGGCCCGCGCCTTCACCCGGAGCGCGGCCAGCGGCGCCTCGGCGATGTTGCCATGCGCGTCCCAGTTCGCGCGGTCGGCCTCGACCGGCAGGATCTCGGCCTCGACGAAGGCCTCGATACGGTCCCGCAGGGAGGCGAGCTCGGGGGTAATGGAGAAGTCCATGGGCTGTCTCACAATCCTGAAACGAGGTGCCCGCCGTCGACGGCGACGACCGCGCCAGTCATGTAAGCGGAGTGTTCAGAGGCCAGCAGCAGGAGCGGGCCGTCGAGGTCCGCGAGGCGTCCGAGCCGCCGCTGCGGGATGCGCCGGACCAGCGCCTTGCCGGCCTCCGTGGCAAAGAAGGCTTCGTTGATTGGCGTCTCGATGTAGCCCGGGCAAAGCGCGTTGACCCGGATGCCGTGGCGCGCCCATTCGAGCGCAAGCGCCTTGGTGAGCTGCACGACAGCCGCCTTCGAGGCCGCGTAGGCAGCGACGTGGCCCGCGACGCGCAAGCCGAGGATCGAGGCGATGTTCACGATGCTCCCGCCGCCCGCCTCGCGCATCCCGCGCCCGGCCGCCTGCGCCACCGCGAAGACGCCGGTGAGGTTCGTGTCGACGACACCCCGGAAGGCGTCGGTCTCCATGTCCAGCGCGGCGCCCTCGCCCGCGATGCCGGCGTTGTTCACAAGGATGTCGAAAGCGGGGCGGCCCGCGAAGAAGTCGGCGATGCCGTCCCCGGAGGTGACGTCCAGCGCGCCCGCGTCGGCCTTGCGCCGGGCCCGGCGCAGCGCATCGGCCTCCGCCTCCACCACATCGGCCCGGCGCGCGGCGAGCGTAACCTCCGCCCCGGCCTCCGCCAGGACCTGCGCGAAGTGGAGGCCGAGGCCGCCCGACGCGCCGGTGACGAGCGCGCGCTTTCCTTCAAGCGTGATCCGCATCAGGCCGTCTCGCGCCGCTTGCGCTCCGCGTCGTCCCAGGCGGTGAGCGGCTGGTAGTCGGGCACGAAGCCGAGGCCCTTCTGCGCGTCCGACGACACGGCGTCCTGCGAGGTCACGACGTCGATCACGGCGGGCGCGTTCTCCAGCCCGCGCCGAATGGCGGCGGCGAGATCGGCCGGGTCCTCCACTCGCTCGCCATGGGCCCCGAGCGCGCGCGCCATTCCAGCGTAGT
The DNA here is from genome assembly GCA_003567055.1 of Hyphomicrobiales bacterium. Lineage (GTDB taxonomy): Bacteria > Pseudomonadota > Alphaproteobacteria > Rhizobiales > Beijerinckiaceae > Saliniramus. Next base: position 4,182 of record PXAW01000585.1, on the reverse strand, counting down.
CGGAATGGCGGAGCATGGTTCCCACGACCCTGCCGCCGTAATTGACCTCCTGGTCGTAGCGTTCGATGTTCCACGCGGCATTGTTCGACACGATGAAGACCGCCTTCGCTCCGTGTCTCACAGCCGTGTCGATCTCCATCGCGTTGATCCCGTAGGCGCCGTCGCCGTTGACGGAGATCACCTGCCGCTCCGGGAAGGCCAGCGCCGCCGCCACCGCGAAGGGCACGCCCACGCCGAGGCAGCCGAAGGCGCCCGCGTCCATGTAGGTCGTCGAGGTCAGCCCGATCCGCGCAAAACTCAGGAGGTCGCCGCCGTCGGCGATGGCGACGTGGTCGGGATCGGCGACCTCGCGGATCGCCTCGAAGATGGCGAGAGGGTGGATCTTGCCATCACCGCCAGTCTTCGGCGCAGGCGTGTCCGCGCCCTTCGCGATCCGCGCACGGTGCTTCTCCCGCAGGCCCGAGAGCCAGTCCATGTCCCGCGCACCCGCGTCGTTGCCGAGCGCCTCGGTTATGGCGTCGAGCGCGGCGCCGACGGGGGCCAGAACCTCGACCCCCCGCCGGTTGTCGATCAACTCGCCCGCCGTGTCCGAGACACGCAGGAACCGCGCCTCGGGAAAGACCGCCGGTGAACCGAAGCCGAGCTGGTAGTCGAGCTTGCGGCCCAATGTCACGACCAGATCGGCCTGCCCCATGGCCGCTGCGCGCACCGCCCCCACGACGGCGGGATGGTCGGCGGGAACGAGGCCGCGACTTTCCTGCGTGTCGAGATAGAGCGCGTCCGACGCCTCGAGGAAGGCGGCGACCGACGTCCCCGCCCCGCGCGCTCCGCGTCCGCTGACGACGAGGGGACGCTTCGCGGCCCGGATGGCGGCGACGGCGCGGGCGACGTCCTCGGCGTCGGGCGCCATGCGGCGGACGGGCTTCGGTGCGATCCAGTCCTCGGGGATCAGCGACGGCCCCACGCGCGTGCGCAGGACGTCGGTCGGCACCTCGATGTAGGCGGGGCCGGGCTCGCCCATGTCGCCCATGGCGCGCGCGATGGCCTCGTCGAGCTCGCGAATGACCTGCTCGGCCACGCGCGCCGTGCGGCTGTAGCGCGTGACGGGCCGCATGATGTCGACATGCGGGATATCCTGGAGCGGCCCCATGTTCGCCTGCGGCCGCGAGGTGCAACCGCCGATCAGGAGCACCGGCGCCCGCGCCAGGGATGCGTTCGCGATGCCGGTGACGCAGTTCGTGACGCCGGGTCCGGCGGTGGCCATCGCGACGCCGAGGCCGCCCGTCAGTTCCGAATGGGCGTGCGCCATGTGAACAGCCGCCCCTTCGTCGCGCACATCCACGATCGCGATGCCGCGGCGGGCGAGGTGGTCCCAGACGGGCTGGATGTGACCGCCTTGCAGCCCGAAGACGCGGGTGACGCCCCGCGCCTCGAGCAGCGTTGCGATCCATGCGGCCACGCTCTCCGGGTCGCTGTTGAGGTCCTGCCGGTCGGTCATGCGCCGTCTCCCTTCTCGTGCTGTCTGGTGGCCGTCAGGCGACGCGCGCGGCCATCATGTCCCTCAGGACGCGGTGTAGGATCTTGCCCGTCGCGTTGCGCGGCATCTCGTCGGGGCCGAGGAACAGGATCTCGCGCGGGCGCTTGTAGCCGGCGAGCCGGTCCTTCGACCAAGCGATGAGATCCTCGGCCGAGATCGACGCGCCGGTGCGGAGCACCACGGCCGCGGCCACCCGTTCACCCCACTTCGCGTCGGGACAGCCGACCACGGCCACGTCCTTGACGGCGGGATGCTGGGCGAGGACGGCCTCCACCTCGGTCGGATAGACGTTCTCCCCGCCCGAGATGATCATGTTCTTCTTGCGGTCGATCAGCCGGATGAAGCCGTGCTCGTCGCGGATCGCCATATCCCCGACGGAGAGATATGGACCGCGGAAAGCCTCCGCCGTCTTCTCGGGCAGGTTCCAATAGCCGTCGAAGGCGTAGGGCCCGCAGGAGAACAGCTCCCCCGGCTGTCCGTCGGGCACCTCCCGCCCCTCGTCGTCGAGAAGCCGGATCGGGGCCGAGCCCACGACCTCGCGGCCCACGGTGCCGAGGTGATCGAACTGCTCATCGGGATGCAGGAACGTCACCCATCCCGCCTCGGTCGAGCCGTAGAGCTCGTAGAGCCCGGAGTTCGGGAACATCTCCATTATGGCGCGCTTCGTCTCCACCCTCGCGGGCGCGGAGGAGACCATGAGCTTCTCGACCGACCCGAAGTCGCCCGCGCGCTCGGCCTCGGGCACGTCGAGGAGCATCATGTAGTGCGTGGGAACGAGCGAGGTGAAGGTGATCCCCATCTCGCCGATCGTTCGCAGGCAAAGCGCGGCGTCGAAGCTCGGCCGCGAGAAGATCGTGACGCAGGCTCCGATGCCGAGGAAGGAGGAGAAGAAGTTGAGCGAGTTCGCGTGGCACATCGGCATGACGAGAAGCGCGTCGTCCCGCCGCTTCAGCCCCAGTTCCACCTCGGTCATCAGCGTGAGCATCGCCATGCCTCGGTGCGACCGGATCGCGCCCTTGGGGTTGCCGGTCGTGCCCGAGGTATACATCAGGCACCAAGGATCGTCCGGCGTCACGGGGACGTCCGGTTCACCCTCGCGTCCGGACGCGATCAGGCCCTCGTAGCTCCGCCATCCGGGTGCCTCGTCCTCGCCGATCAGGATGTGACGATCGTCGCCGATACCGAGGTCCTCGCGGAAGGCGTCGGCAAGAGGCGCGAGCGCGGCCTCGGCGATGACCGCGCGCACACCGCTGTCGATACAGATGAACCGGGCTTCAGGCGCCGTCAGGCGGAAGTTGACCGGAACGGCAATCAAACCGGACTTGGCGACGGCGGCGTAGATCTCCGCCCACTCCACCCGGTTGAAGGCGAGGACGGCGACCCGGTCCCCCTTCGCGAGGCCGAGCCCAAGGAGGGCGTTCGCGAGGCGGCAGGCGCGCGCGTTCCACGCCCGGAAGGTCAGGGACCGCTCGAGGTCGCGCGCCCCGATCCGGTCGGGCTGGAGACGGGCCTGCGCGCCCAGCATCTCCCCGACGGTCAGCATCTTCGTCATCCCAAGGCCCCTTTGTGCGCATCCGGGTCCATGCTGGCCACGAGCGCCGTCCGCAGTGTCCGCGCCGCGGCGAGGTCGTGTTCGGTCATCAGCCGTTCCGCGCGATCAGGATCTCCCGCCGCGATGGCTTCCGCGATCTCGGCATGTTGGCGCCAGATCTCCTTCGGCAGCGTCGCCCGGCGGAGCACCTCGCCCATCGCGCGTTGCAGGAACCGCCAATGCGGTTCCGCCGTCCGCGCCAAGAGCGGATTACCCGATGTCTCGTAGACGAGCGCATGGAGCGCCCGGTCGTGGCGCACCTGCCCGGCGGTGTCGCCGGTCTCCACGGCCTGCGTGCCGGCCGCGAGGATCTTGTCTGCGCGGCCGCGGAAAGCCTCGCCGGCCCCTGCGCGCACGCGCTCCGCGGCGAGCCGTGCCGCCAGCCCGTCGAGTACGGCGCGGATGTCGTAGTGATGGCGCATGAGATCCGGGTCGAGCGGCGCGACCCAGAGTCCCCGCCGCCCGATCTCCTCGACGATGCCGTCGGCCTTGAGGCGCGCCATCGCCTGTTGCACCGGCTGGCGCGAGACGCCGAGACGCTCGGCCAGCTGCTCCTGCACGAGATGCGATCCCGCGGGCAGGTCGCCACCGCAGATCTCGTCGACGAGGGCATCGTAGACCCGCTCGGCGAGGTTTGGGTTCGGCTTGAGGCGCTTCATCTGAGTTCCGAGCTCTGAATTCAGAGTTCAATATGCCGAAGATGTGGTCAGGTCAAGTACTGACTCCCTTTGCCAGAATGGAAACCGCGGCGACTGACCCTCAGTGTCCGCTTCCCGCCCTCTACGTCGGTGATGCCGCGAGCGCGAAGAATTTCTGCACAGGTGTAGCGAACGGTAGAAAGGGGTCGTTACGGCCTCCATTCCGGCACTTGCTGGTCAGCCCGCAACGCAAATCGACGAGCCTGAAGGCCTGCGAAAATCGGCGCAGGGCCGTCTACGGTGTCCCCACTGATCGGTAGCGAAGCACGCGCTTCGGCCTGAAATCTCTCGGCGATGTTACGCTGGCACAGCCATGCTCGTTCCCACCAATCGAGGATTCGATCCATGCTGTTGTC
>PXAW01000153.1 GCA_003567055.1 Hyphomicrobiales bacterium | reverse complement strand
TCACCAGCTCGATCTTCTTGCCGAGTTCGGAAGAGAGATCGCGAATGACGCGCGGCAGTTTCTGCCAGGCGGTACCGATGGGCTGCATGCGCGTCTTCATGACGCCTTCCTGCAGCTCGGCAGTGACATGCGAGAGGCGTTGCAGCGGCACCTTGTAGCCGCTGTCGTCTTCGCGCCGGGCGATCTCGAGCAGCTGGTTACGGGTGAGCACCAGCTCGGAGACCATCGTCATCAGATGTTCGAGCGTATCCACATTGACGCGGATGGTCTGGACCTTGGCGACGTTCTGCTCGGCGCCGGCATTGCCGGGATTGTCCTTCGCCTCGACCTTCTTGGGCGCAGGTGAAGCCTTGCTCTCGACAGGCTCGCTCTCGGCAGGCCTGTCTGCGGCGACGGACGCCTCCGCAGCGACGGGCGCCGCAGCAGCGGCAGGCGCCTCGGCGACGGCTTCTTCCGCCGGCGCCTCGTCGGGTTCGCCGAGCACACGGCCCTCCATCACGACGGGCGCCTCGATCTCTTCCAGCACACCCTCCTCGTCATCGGGGCCGGGCGCTTCCATGAAGGCGCGCTCCAGCTCGTCGAGCGGGATTTCACCCGGAAGCAGGTCCCGCTCCAGCTGCTGGAAGACGAAACCGCCCGCGGCGGGTGCTTCATCGGTCGCTGCAACGGGCGGCGCTTCGGATGAGATATCGGAGGAAGCCTCGGACGATGCTTGCGCACTTCCGGATTGCTGTGCCAGCAGCGTTTCGGGATCGGCATTGGACATCGCGTCGAGCGCGCCGATCAGATCCTGGTCCTCGCCCTCCGGCTCGGCGGCGGTGCGCTCGAGCTCGGCGACGATCTCCTTGATCCGGTCCAGCGTCTGCAGGATCAGCGAGACGGCGTCAGTGGTGACCGGGTGGCCGTCGCGGAACTTGCCCATCAGGGTCTCGGCCGCGTGTGCCAGCGCCTCGAGGCGGGGCAGGCCGAGGAACCCGCAGGTTCCCTTGATGGTGTGAACGAGCCGGAAAATATTCCTCAGGATCGTCTCGTTATTGGGATCCTGTTCAAAGCGAACCAGTTCGACGTCGACCGTATCGAGATGCTCGCCGGTCTCGGTCAGAAATTCGCGCAAAAGATCATCCATGACGTCACTCTACTCTCGCAGGGCCTGCTTCTGGAGGATGAGTTTCGTCAGAAGTTCTTTATGTTCCGTTTCCTGAACGTGGAAAAAGGGTAAATCTGCGCGCTATTATACTTAACAAATCATTCATCCGGCGCCTCGCGCCGCTTTCCTGCCACACCTGGTTTCAGGCGGATTGCGCGTGCAGGGTTAAGGCATCGCCTTCCAGATCAAGTCTCACGGCCATGCCGGATGCGCGGGCGACGAGACCCGCATAGTAGAACTGGATCCCGTGTGCATCGACACTGTCGCCCTCGGGCTCGCCATCGAGCAGTGCCTGCGCATGCGGCGGGATCCGGGCATTCTTTCCGGTGGCGGCGATCAGGAAGGTGGAAGCGCTCTCATCGCCCGTGATGGTGACCTCGATCTCGCCGCCGCGCGGAATCCCCTGCGCGGCCATGACGAGGAGGTTGAGCAGAAGCTTGACGCGATTCTTGGGCAGCAGCTGACGCCCGGCATTCCAGACGAGGCGCGTCTTGTCGTCGTGGAAGAAACCCTTGGCGACCTGTTCGGCGTCGCCGGTATCGATCGCGGCACCTGCGGAGCCCGCAGCCCCGAAGGCGATGCGGGCGAATTGCAGCCGGGCCGAGGCCTGGCGCGCGCTCTTGCGGATCAGATCGAGGGCGAAATCCTTCATGCCGGGATCGCTCTCGTCTTCCATCACCTCGAGCCCGTTGACGATCGCGCCCACCGGGCTGATCACATCGTGGCAGACCCGCGAACACAACAGCGCGGCGAGATCGAGGGAATCGAGATCGAGCTTGGCCATGAAACATGCCTCCGGTGGCGCCCCGGCAACATTCGCGCGAATCAGGCGCGCGACGTACCGGTTTTTTCCCTAACCGGCTTCGCGCCCCGTGAAAAGCCTCGATTGCGTCGTTACAGGCGCGCCAGCCGCTCGCGGCTCTCGCGCCAGACCCGTTCCGCCCGGGCTGCGGCATCGGGATCATCGAGGAAGGCGTCGCGCGCAGCGCGCGTGTGAAACAGATAAAGACGCCCGTCCACGATCGCCGCGATACGCGCCTGCGCCTCGACCATGCGGCCCTCGGTCATGGCGAGGGCATCATTGCCACCCAGGCGCGGGGCATAGACGTCGGGACGCGAAAGGAAGGCCGCACGGTTCGCCGCACTGGAAAACCGCCAGGCATGCCCGTTCCAGACCGCTTCATGCAAAGCATCGCCGGGACGGGGGCTCGCGCCCAGAAAATAGGTGACCGGATCGAAACCCTCGAGCGCGACGCCGGCATGGTCGTGACGGCGCACCCCTTCCAGCGCGCCGACCAGGGGCGGCAGCAGGGCGAGGCGCGCCGTCCCGGCATTGGTCGCATCGGGACTGGCCGCAGCGACATCCGTTGCAAGCATCGGCAGAGCCAGCACCAGGGCGAGCCCGGCGACCCGCGCGCCGTGGCGCAGAAGGCGTGCGCATGATGTACCCGCCGATCCGTTCTTCGCGGAGATTCTCTTCGCGGAGTTTCTCTTCGCGGAGTTTCCCATGGCCTCGCATGAGGCCGAGCCGCATTCGCGCGTTAACGCCATGTTACCCTTCTTGGTTAAAGCTTGGTGTCGCGGACGGATCGAATTCTCCGCCGGCTGGGGGTTATAGCGCTCCGGGGCTGAAACCGGGGTTCACGTATTCATTCGAATTGTCACTATCGGACGATTCGATACAGCGAGCAGGAGATCGGGCATGCGCTCAATCCGTTTCACGATGCGCTCGGCCGTCGCGCTCAGGAGCCGGAGGGTCCTGCGCTTCGTGCTGCCGGCACTCGTCGCCCTGATGATCGCCGGACCCTTCGCCGGGGAGAGTGTCGCACAGCAGAACCAGCTGCCGCCTCCGGGCCAGCCGGGCAGCGGTGTCGCCCCCGCACCCCGCAACGCGCCCGAGACATTCGAGCCGCATGAGATCATCGATCAGGGCCACGCATTCTTCGGCTCGATCTCGCGCGGCCTCGCGCTGACGGTGCAGGAAGCCTTTTCACGCTGGGGCCAGCCCAATGGCTACATCCTCGGCCAGGAGGCCGGCGGCGCCTTCATCGGCGGATTGCGTTACGGCGAGGGCGTGCTCTACACGCGCAATGCCGGCAACAGAAACGTCTTCTGGCAGGGCCCGTCGATCGGCTTCGATTTCGGCGGCGAAGGCTCGCGCACCATGATGCTGGTCTATGAACTGCCCGCAACCGACGCGATCTATCAGCGCTTTCTCGGCATGGACGGATCAGCGTATGTGGTGGGCGGCTTCGGCATGACGGCGCTCTCGGCCAATTACATCATCGTCGTGCCCATCCGCTCCGGCGTCGGAGCGCGGCTGGGTATCAATATCGGCTATCTGAACTTCACCGAGCGTCCGACCTGGAATCCGTTCTGACGCAAAGCCTGTCGAGCGGGGTGGCGGTCGGGCGCACGGCGTGGCATGGTTGTCACCTGCGCAGGATCGAGCGAGGGCGCGTGGCCGCGTGATCGAAACCATCATGATCTTCGCGTTGGGATTTTTCGTCTCGACGCTTCTCGGGCTGATGATCGTGCCCGCGCTCAACGAGCGCGCGGACCGTCTCGCGCGCCGTCGGGTGGAAGCGCAACTGCCCGCATCCGTGGCCGAGCTCAATGCCGAACGCGATATGCTGCGCGCGGAGCTCGCCGTGCGCGAACGGCGTATCGAGCGTCGCCTGGAGGCGATGCGCGAAAAGCAGGCCGCGGACATGGCCGAGCTCGGACGCCGGATGGCGCGCATCGCGACGCTGACGGACGAAGGCGAAGCGGCCCGCGCCGAGATCGCCCGCCTCGAACAGGATCTCGCCATCACCCGCAACGCGCTGGCCGACAGCGAAGCCCGCGCGGCGGGGCTGAGTGCTCAACTCCTCGAGACCCGGGAAACGCTCACCGCGCGTGAAACGACGCTCGCCGATCTGCAGGCGCGTCACGCGCGCGCCCTCGACGATCTCGATGCACGGCGCATCGAGGTTTCCGACCTGCAGACGCGGCTCGAAGCCGAGACCGGTCGCGCCCGCGAGATCGAACGGGTCTCGCGCAGCCGGGCCGAAGACATCGCGCAATTGCGAACGGCGCTGGAGCGCACCCGCAAGGCCCTCGCCGACGAAGAAGCGCGCGGCGCCGTGCTGGAACGCCGGGCGGAGAATTTCGCCGGCGAGCGAGACGAGGCCGTTGCGGCACGGGCGCAGACGGAGGCGGAGCTCGCTCTGGCGCGGGACGCGCAGGCCGCGACGGGTCGCGATCTCGCCGCCAGCCATGGCGAACTGGAAAAGGCGAGTGCCCGCATCGCCGCCCTGGAAGGTCAGTTCGCGCTGAGCCGGCGCAAGCTGGACGCGTCCGAGGCAGAGGCCCGCGTGGCGCAGGAGGCGTTGCGGCGCGAAATCGACGGCCTGCGGGCGGAAAAGGCCACCCTGCAAGGTGCGCTCGACCATGCCCGCAGCGAACGCCGCCGCATCGAGGCGGAATTCGGCGCCTATCGCAAGGAGGCACAAGAGCGGCTGGAATCGGAAAACGCCGTGCTGCGTGAGCGCATCGACGCGGTCACACGCCTGATCATGGGAGACGAAACACCGGCTGCCGATCCCACGGCTTTGCGAACCGGCAAAGTCGGCAAGAAAGACAAGAGACACAATACCGGCAAGTTCGCCTCGGGCCGGCAGATTCAGGACGACCGGGCCTCGTCCAAGGCGAAACCGGACCGCAAGACATCGGTAAGCAAGACATCTGTAAGCGTGAACAACGCCCCGCAGCCCGCCGGCGCGGAGCAATCACAGGGTGCTGAACCGGTCCTGCCCGATCAACGCCCGAAGGTGCACGGGAATGCGGGCGGATCGGGGGCCGGGGCACTGGTTCAGGACGAGGCGATGGCCGGGATGCAGGAAAAGCCGTCTCTTCGCGCGGTCGGGCGCACGGGCCCGAGATGAAAAATATGCAATGCCCTAAAGGCGAATGGCGACATTTTGTCGATAAAATAGGCATAAATCGCTATTAAAATATTGACAGACGGTTTGAGCCCGTACAGCATGCAACCGCGCATGTAATATCAGAGGGATGCGCAAACGCGATGGGAGATTGTATATGAAAGCTTTTGCTCGTGCAACATTGGGGCTCGGTCTGGTCGTCGGAATGACTGCCGGAGCCTCGGCTCAGAGCTGGGACATGCCGACGCCTTACCCGGACGGCAATTTCCACACCATCAACATCAGCCAGTTCGCCGATGATGTCCGCGAGGCCACCGATGGCGGCCTCGATATCACGGTTCACTCCGCCGGGTCGCTGATCCGCCATCCGGAGATCAAGCGCTCGATCCGCTCCGGCATCGCCCCGATCGGGGAAGTGCTGGTCTCGCTGCATGCCAACGAGGCGCCGATCTACGGCCTCGATTCCGTGCCCTTCCTGGCCACCAGCTACGACGATGCCCGTGCGCTCTACGAAGCACAGCGCCCGGCGCTGGAAGAGCAGCTCGCCGAAGAAGGTCTGACGCTGCTGTTCTCGGTTCCGTGGCCGCCGCAGGGCATCTATTCCAAGATGGAGATTACCTCCATCGACGACATGGAAGGCCTGCGTTTCCGCACCTACAATCCGGGCACCGGCCGCATCGCGGCGCTCTCGGGTGCAACGCCGGTCCAGGTCGAGGTCGCGGACCTGCCGACGGCCTTCGCCACCGGTCGCGTCGAGGCGACAATCACCTCGCCGGCTACGGGCGTCGACTCGCAGTTCTGGGACTTCCTGGAATATTACCACGACACCCAGGCCTGGATCCCGCGCAACATGGTGATCGTCAGCACCGCCGCCTTCGAGGCGCTGGATGATGCGACCCGCGAAGCGCTGCTGGAAGCTGCCGCGACCGCCGAAGAGCGCGGCTGGGCCTCTTCCGAGGAGGTGACGGTTTCCGCCACTGAAGAACTGGCCGCAAACGGCATCAACGTCATCGTCCCCTCCGACGAACTGCGTACCGGCTTCCAGGAAATCGGCGCGCAGATCGCCGCCGAGTGGGCGGAAGAAGCCGGTGAATCCGGCGCCGCCGTGCTGGAGGCCTACGAGTCCCTGCGCTGACCCAGACTACAAAGGCCCCTTCCCCGGAAGGGGCCTTTTTTCGTTCCGGCGGCCTGGATCGAACGGTTCGGTCTCGCCGCGAGCGCTTTTGCTGTTTTCGGAGCCGAACTGATGCGACGCACCCTTGACGCCATCTATGCGATCGCCCTATGGGCCGCGATCGCCTGTCTCGTTTCGATTGCCGTTCTCGTCGGCCTTCAGGTCGGCGGTCGGATTGTGGATGCGATACTCCGCGCGCTCGGTTTCGGCCGGTCGGGTTTCGTCATCCTGTCACTCTCGGAAATCGCCGGCTACCTCCTCGCCGCTGCGAGTTTTCTGGGCCTGGCCGCGACGCTCAAGGGCGGCGTCCATATCCGGGTGACGATGCTGATCAACAACGTGCCGCTGAAGGTCCGCTCCGTCCTCGAAGGCGGCGCCCTGCTCTTCGGCACCATCGCCGCGAGCTACGCCTCCTGGCATCTGGCGCAATACGCCTATACGACCTGGCGCTTCAACGAGGTCTCACCCGGCCTGGTACCGGTGCCGCTCTATATCCCGCAGGTCGCGATGGTGGTGGGCGCCGTGCTGCTGGCGATCGCCTTCCTCGACGAATTCATCATCACGCTGCGCACCGGGCGCCCGAGCTTCACGGGCACCGAAGACGCGATCAATCTCGGGCGGGAGGAGTAAGCCATGGACCTGCTTCCAATCAGTCTGGGCCTCATCGCCCTGCTCTTCGCCATGATCGGGCTGGGCGTCTGGATCGCCGTCGCGCTCGCCACGATGGGCTTTGCCGCCATCATCATCCAACTCACCCTGCCGCCCGGCACGATCCTCGCCACATCGATGTGGCAGGGCGCCAAATCCTGGGATCTCACGGCTTTGCCGATGTTCATCCTGATGGGTGACATCCTCTTCCGCACACGCCTGTCGCAGGACATGTTCGACGGGCTCGCGCCCTGGCTGGCGAAGCTGCCCGGGCGGCTGATTCACGTCAATATCGTCGGCTCGACCATCTTCGCCGCCGTCTCCGGCTCTTCGGCTGCGACCTGCGCCACGATCGGGCGCATCTCGCTCTCGGAGCTGGCCAAGCGCGGCTATTCCAACACGGTCTCGATCGGCGCGCTGGCGGGCTCCGCCACGATCGGCCTGATGATCCCGCCATCGATCATCCTGATCGTCTATGCGGCAGCGACGGAGCTCTCCGTGGCGCGGCTGTTCATCGCGGGCGTGATTCCCGGGCTGATGCTGACAGCCATGTTCATGACCTTCGTGATCATCTGGGCCCTGTTCAACAAGGACAAGATGCCGCCGCCCGAGCCGGCCATGCCCTTCATCGAGCGGGTCAAGGCGCTGCGCCGGCTCGCCCCGGTGATCTTCCTGATCATCGGTGTGATCGGCTCCATCTATATGGGGCTCGCCTCCCCCACCGAGGCCGCCGTGGTGGGCGTGTTCCTGTCGCTTGCCATATCCTGGGCGACGGGCACGCTGAGCTGGGAGACGATGCGCGAAGCCCTCGTCGCTTCGACCAAGACGAGCTGCATGATCATCTTCATCCTCGCCGGCGCCGCCTTCCTGACGACGGCGATGGGCTTTACCGGGATTCCGCGCGTGCTGGCGGAGTGGATCGGCAGCTTCGGCCTGTCGCAGGGCATGCTGCTGCTCGCCCTGACGATCTTCTTCATCATCATGGGCTG
>PXAW01000465.1 GCA_003567055.1 Hyphomicrobiales bacterium | reverse complement strand
GACGAGCCGATCCGGCGCGCCCATGCGCGGCTCGCTGCGACGCGCGGGCCGCAGGCGCATGCGGATCTCCTGTGCACCAGCCGCGACGGCAGCCTCGTCCTCGAAGGGCGGATGCGGCTGGTCGGGCGCGCAGGAGAAGGGCGCGAAGGAGAAGGGCGTGAGGGTGAGGTGCGTGAAGCGCAGGATGCGGCTTCCAGCGGCGGATACGTGCTCAGCCTCGCCGATGTCACCGCCACCCATGCCGCCGCCGCCGAACGCGAAGCGCGCATCGCCCGCGCCCTGCCGCGCCTTCACGAGGCCCGGCGCGCCCTGCGCGACGGTGATGGGGACGCGGCCCGGATCACCCAGGACGCGGCGGGTCTGCTCGCCGAACTGACGCATCTTCTGGCCGATGCGCCGGCCCTGCCGGAACTGCGCTCGGCCGATCTCGCCGACGCCGTGCAGGCCCGCCTCGCCGGGCGCGGGATCGCGCTCTCGGTCACCGGGCCGGATCTGTTCCTGCGCGTCGATGGCTACGGCTTCCTCGCCATGCTGGCCCATATCCTGCGCCGGCTGGCCGATGACGGTGCGCGGGCGGAGTTCGTGCTCACTGCGATCGAGGAGGACGGGCCCGGCGCGGCGCTCGCGCTCGGCTGGCAGGGCGCGCCGCTTTGCGAAGAGGCGCTCGCGGAGTGGTGCGCTGAGCCGATCGATCCGGAAGCGCCTGAACTCACCGCCGCCATGGTGCTCGCCCGTCATGGCAGCGCGCTCGCGCCCGTGGATGACGGGTCGGGCCTGCGCATCGCCCTGCGCCGGGCGCGCCGTGCCGTGGCCCCGCCGGCGCCGCTGCGCCGCTCGGCCGTCTATGATTTCGCCCTGCTCGACCGCGCCCGCAGCGCCGGGATCGCGCAGAGCGCGCTCAATGATCTGGCCTACGTCGTCTTCGATACCGAGACCACCGGGCTCGATCCCGAGAGGGACGAGATCGTGCAGCTCGCCGCCCTGCGGGTGGTCAATGGCCGCATCGTCGATGGCGAGGTGTTCGAGACGCTGATCGACCCGCAGCGCCCGATCCCGCCCGGCGCCACCGCCGTCCACGGCATCACGCCGCAGATGGTGATCGGCGCGCCGCATATCGGCGAGGCCGGGGCGCGCTTCCACCGCTTCGCGGCGGGCGCCGTGCTGGTGGCGCATAACGCGCCCTTCGACATGGCCTTCCTGCGCCGGCACGAGGCGGATATCTGCCAGCGCTTCGACAATCCGATCCTCGACACGGTGCTCGCCTCCGCCGTTCTCTTCGGCCAGGGCGAGAGCCATTCGCTGGACGCGCTCGCGTCCCGCTTCGGCATCATCATCCCGGAAGCCGCCCGCCACACCGCGCTCGGCGATGCCGAGGCCACCGCCCAGGCGCTCGTGCGCATGCTCCCCATGCTGCGCGCCCGCGGCTTCCCGACATTCGGCGACCTGGTCGGCGAAATGCGCAAACACGGACGGCTGTTGAAGGATCTGAATTGAGGCGAGGGCTCAGACGAGGAAGCTGAGGCCCGCTGCCTTGCCGAGTGTGGCTTTCCAGTTGTCGCCGAGCCCTGGCAGGCAGGTTCACAAGCCTGCCAGGGTATGGCCGGAGACACAGGGTCAAGCGTAGACGATCCCGGGCAATGGCGCAGATGCCGACAGCGGCATGCGATCCGAATGCCCTCCGCCGGGTTCGACATCAGTCAGTCGTGGTTCCGGCCCTTTCCCTTGCGCAGACAGGCTGCGGCGCTGTGCGCGGATCTGGTTGAAGATATTGATTCTCTGGATGTCGCTCGTCCCGCCGGCGATACGCATGCCGACCGCATCGCGCAGATAGCGGCTGATATCGTTGTTCATGTAACCCAGATGGCCATGCAGCTGAACCATATGCTCGGCTGCCTCCAGCAGTTTCTCTCCTGCAAGGAATTTCGTCACGGAACAGGCGATGGACATGTCCTGCGCGCCGTTTTCGAGCTTTGCCATGCTGGAACAGGTCATCGTCCGGCAGATCACTGCGGCCATCTTCATGTCGGTGATGCGCCCCTGCACATACTGGTAATCCGCAAGCGGCCTGCCGAAAGCCATCCGCGCCTCGACGCGCGACATCGTGCGCTCGATCATATCTTCGATCAGCCCGGCGGTCATGATGCCATAGAGCGCACGCTCGAAGGCGATGATGCGATAGAGAATGCGCAGGCCGTCACCGGGCGGGCCGATGATGTTGTCGTCCTCAATCGGCGTGTCTTCAAAGAGCAGATTGGCGGTCGGGCTGGTGCGGATGCCGAGATTGTCTTCCCGCTCCCCGATCGTCACACCCGGCGCGTCGAGGTCGAGAAAGAACAGCGTGATATCCTTCTTCGCACCCAGAGCCGGCATCCGGCCCGCTACCAGACCCGAAGCCGCGATCGGGGCGTTGGTAATGTGGACCTTCTCGCCGCGTAGCGACAAGCGCCCGTCCGCTTCGCGGGCAGAAACGGACATGCGCGCCAGATCAGAGCCCCCGCTGGCCTCCGTCATCGCGGTAATGCCGACCTGGCCTGCCATGATCTGCGGCAACCATCGTGCCTTTTGCCGCGCGGTGCCATCTTCAAGCAACACCCGCAGCGAGCCCACGTGACCCAGCATGGTGATCAGAAAGCCGAGATCACCCGCTGTCGAGGCAACGCCTTCCATGGCCGCCGCGCAATCCGCCCAGCTTCCCCCGAGCCCGCCCTCTTCGATTGGCACCGGGATGCGCCAGAGGCCGGCTTTTGAAATCGCGTCCCAGGCTGCGCGATCAAAGCTGCGTTCGCGATCATGCAGTGCTGCGTTGCGGGCGACCGCGCGCCCGAATTCGGCGAATTGCTGATGAAGATCAGCCTGATGCATCTTGACGTCGATCTGCATTAGTAAGCTCCTGACAGGCTTCGGAAAACACAATCAAGAGTTTATTTTTGTTTGAGGTGTCTTGGGAAATTGATAGTTCTCAGGTTAGACATTTGCGAAACTGATGCCTTGTTCAGGAAGTGAAGCGCAACCGATTCGTGGTGTGTGTCGCGGCGTTTCTCGCAGTACTTGATCAGGCGCTGTCTTCGATAACGGGCGTGAGCGTCGCGGTACCGACATTGCGTGCGATCTTCGAAAAGAACCGGTTCAGATCATAGGATGAGCCCTGGTTGAAGCGCATGATCAGGCGTGAATCATCCAGTGCCGGCAATCCGTCGTCATGGCCCAGAGCAACGAGGTCGCGCGGCACGGCCCGGCGCGGCAGGACGCCGATGGCGCCCTGCGTGAGCATCGTCGCCTTCAGGATCGAGAAGCTTTTCGAGCAGAATCCGATATGCCATTTCAGCTTGCTCTTCTTCAGGGCCCTGAGCGCATTGCTGCGCACACCGCATCCGTCGGGAAACAAGGCCAGATTGAGCGGGTCGTTCCGCCTGATCACGTCCCGATCCCGCCCGACCCAGGTGAGGCGTTCCTCGCACAGGCCCAGACCGTCGAGATCCTTGTCCTGCGTCATGATCGCCATATCGAGCTCGCCTTGATCGACCATCGCATCGAGCGTGGTGGAGAGATCGGCGACGATCTGGATCTCAAGGTGATCCTCCATGCGTGACAGGCGCGCGACGATGTCGGGCAGAATCAGCTCGGCATAATCGTCGGGCACACCCAGACGCAGGATCTTCGGCTCCTTGTGATGGGTGATCTCGCGGATCATGGCATCGTTGAGTTCGAGGATCTCGCGCGCATACTGGTGAACCAGCCTGCCATACGCGGTCAGCGCCATGCCCTGCCCGCTCCCGCGTTCCAGCACCTTCTTGCCGAGCGTTTCCTCCAGCCGCTTCATCTGAAGGCTGATGGCGGACTGTGTCCGCAGCAGCTGCTCCCCGGCAGCGGTGAAGCTCTGGCGCTCCACCACGACGATCAGCGTCCGCAGCAGATCGATATCGACATTGACGAGGCTCATGAGCCGTTCTCATCGCTGACATAGATCGAACTCATTTCCATCCGCAGAACCTCGCAACGTATCATTTAATGCAATCGGGGCGAGCATAGCCGCAAATTACCGAATTGTGAATGACCGGATCAGCTCGAATTCAATCAATATGGAGCAAGACCATGAATACCGGCCTGAGAATCCTCGCAGCAGGATCGTATCTTCCTGAAACAACGCTCACAAATCACGATATTGCTGCACAACTCAATCCGACTGTTCGACCGGAATGGGTTGTCGAGTCACTGGGGATCACGCAGAGGCGCATCGCGAATCCTGACGAATCGACATCCGATCTTGCGACCCGAGCCGTGCATGCCGCTTTGCGCAATGCCGGAGTCTCTGCGCAGAGTATCGACCTGATCGTCCTCGCGACCGCCAGCCCGGACATGCGGGCTCCCGCCACCGCCTGCATCGTGCAGTCGAAAGCCGGACTCGACCACGCCATCGCCTTCGATGTTTCCGCCGTATGTTCCGGCTTCCTTTTTGCCATGACGGTCACAGCCTCGATGATCGAGGCCGGTATGGCCAGGCGGGCCGTGGTCGTGGGCGCCGATACTTTCTCTGATGCAACCAGCTGGGAGCGTCGCGACTGTGTCTTCTTCGGTGATGGCGCCGGTGCCGTGATCGTCGAGCGGGCAGATCGGACAAGCGCGTCCGGGAGGGATCTGCGCGGCAACACCGGTCTTTTCGATGCGCAATTGTTCTCCGATGGCCGCGACAGCGATGCCTTCAGCATCGCGCGCGACGATGGCGCGACATTCGCGATGGATGGAAAGGGTGTCTTTCGTGCCGCGTCACAGGCGGTCCCGGATTGCATTGAAGCCGTTCTGGCTCGCAATGACATAGCGGCCGCCGATATCGATATCGTCATTCCCCACCAGCCCTCGCGCTCGCTGCTGGAGCATATCGCGAAAAGCTGCGGAATACCGTTCTCGCGCTTCGAGCTGTGCATGGATCGCTATGCCAACACCGTCGGTGCGACGATACCGATCACGCTGACCCAGGCCATGGAAGCCGGCAGGATCGGATCCGGCGATCTCGTCCTCTTTGCCGCTGCCGGCGCGGGTTTTACCGCTGGCGCCGCCGTCCATCGGTGGAGTTGACGGCATGACCCTGATCACCAGCGATTTCACCAGACCAGCGCCCGTCGCGACGCATGCGCGTGGCAGCACGATCACCGCCGAGGGCGGAGAGGCCTCGATCGACGCCTGTTCCGGCGCCATATCCTGCAATGTCGGACATTGCCATCCTCATGTCCTGGCGCAGACGATTGCGCAGTTGAAGCGCACTGATTTCGTCTACCGCACACAATTGACAAGCGCCCCGATCGAGGAGCTTGCACAGCGCCTCTGCGCCCGGTTGGGCTATGCCGGCGCCTTGTTTGCCAATAGTGGTTCGGAGGCCATAGAGGCTGCTGTTCGCAGCGCACGCCTGCACTGGGCTCTGCAAGGTCGCCCAGAAAAAAGCAGGATTCTCAGCCGGTCGATCAGCTATCACGGCTCGACGGAGCTGACGCTGTCGCTGTCCGGCCATGCTCCCCGCCGACGCGATGCCGGAATCCACGATACCGGGCCGATCGTGCCGACGCCCTATCCTTTGCGCCGCCCCGGCCACATGACTCTCCGGGAATATGGCACTGCCTGCGCGCAGGCCCTCGAGGATGAGATCCTGCGCATCGGCGCAGACAATATTGCCGCGTTCCTCGTGGAGCCTATCGTCGGAGCCTCGGGTGCAGCCATGGTGCCCCCCGAGGGCTATTGGCCGCAAGTACGCGCCATCTGTGACCGACATGATGTGCTTCTGATCGCTGACGAGGTGCTGACCGGCCTTGGCCGGACCGGCGCCTGGCTCGCCCAGTACCATTTCGACCTGAAGGCCGACATCGTGGCGTTGGGCAAGGGGTTGAACGGCGGCTACGCGCCAATCTCGTGCGTGCTGCTCTCGGGCCCGGTGCTTGATGTCCTTCGCCGCCAGGAAACAGGATTGCGGCTGGGGCACACCCACGCGAATCATCCGGTCTCTGCCGCCTGTGCGAATGCCGTTCTCGATGTCATCGAGGACGAGGATCTCGTGGCGCGTGCCTCATGTGAGGGTACGCGCTTCGGCCAGGCTCTGCGGGACGCCTGCAAGGGCATCGGCATGGTCGCGGAAATCCGTGGCTGCGGCTTCCTGTGGGGGGTCGAACTGTCACTGCCCGATCATTCCCGAGCGCCTTTTCCGGCGCAATTCGCCATGGCCTCAAAGCTTGTGAAGGCCGCGTCCACGGCGGGCCTCATCGTCTACCCGGCCTCCGGCTTCATCGATCGACGTGCGGGCGACGCGATCATCCTAGCGCCGCCGCTCAACACGCCATCGGCGGTTCTCGATGTGATTTGTAGCAGGGTCGCCGATGTCCTTGCGGCTTGTGACGCGACCACCCTCATGCAGGAGAAAGCCTATGCCTGAGCTCAAACCCAATCTTACCGGAAGCCTCACATACAAGGTCAGCGCAGGCGATCTTGCAACGGCCTGGCGCAATGACGTGCCGGTTCTGGCGACGCCCGTCCTGCTCTGGTTGTCGGAACTCGCATCCATGCGGGCGATTGCCGATACCCTTTCCGAGGGCGAGATGACGGTTGGCCTCTCGCACGATTCCACACACCTTGCCCCGACACCTGAAGGCTGGTCGATTCAGATCTCGGCAAGCCTCACACAGATCGAAGGGCGCAAACTCGTCTTTGCCGTCGAGGCGAGCGATGGGCAAGACGTGGTCCTCAAGGGGATTCACGTGCGGGCGATCGTGAACCGGGACCGTTTCATCAGCAATCTGGCAGCCAAGGCTGACATGCCTGCGCTCGGAGGGTGACGTCATGAGCGATACGAACGCTGCAAAGGCGCCGCCGCATACGCTGCCATCCACCGATTCCACTCATGTCTGGTCCTGGGTGTTCCTCGTGGCCGGGGGGATCTCGCTCGGCACCGCGCCGATTCTGGTGAAAGGCATGCCGCTGCCGCCGGAGAGCTCGGCTTTCTTCCGGGTTCTGCTCTCGGCGCCCTTCTTTCTCGTGCTCGCCCTGTGGTGGAGCCCGCAGAGGCGGAAGAACGAGGATGAGGCGCCACCGGTGGCCTGCGCGCCGCTGTATCTCTATCTGCTCGCAGCCGTCTTCTTCGCGGCGGATCTGCTTGCGATGCATATCGCCATCAAGGCGATCAACACATCGATTGCGACGCTGTTCACCAATGCGGCGCCGCTATTCGTCGCGCTTTTCGGATTGATGGGATTGACCGATCGCCCGGATGCGCGCTTCGGGCGCGCACTCCCGCTGGCCCTGGCCGGGTTGTTCCTGCTCGTCGGCATCGCCGCATTCGATCCGACCGCGCCGCTATGGGGGTATGCCGTCGGACTGGCTGCCGGCGGCTTCTATGCGGCCTATCTGATCGCCGTGCGGGCTCTCAAAAGTCGCAATGCGGGCAGCGCAGGCATCATGGCATCCGTGACGATCGGATCGGCGGTGATTCTCTCGCCGCTCCTCCTCCTCCCGGGATTCGTGGTTCCGCGCGAGGCGATGGTCTGGTTGCAGGTCATGGCTCTGGTGGTGTTCGGGCAGGTGCTCGGCCAGGGGCTCGTGACGGTCGCGTTGCGCCATCTGCCCGTCGCATCGAGTTCGGTCGTCCTGATGATCCAACCGGTCTTCGTCGCCGCCGTATCATGGCCGATTCTGGGGGAAATACTGGGCGGTTGGCAGCTTGCAGGCATGTCGCTGATCCTGATGGCGATGTGGATCGTGGTTGATCCCATGGCCTTCAGGCGGCACCGAAACGCCCGATGACACCCCCGCCCGGTTCCCTCCCGCGCCGCATCCGGCTATCCTCCTCCGCCACGGCGCGATCCGCGCCGCTTGTAACGAAACGCATCCGGCAAACGAACAGGGGATTGAATGGCTCATCCGGAAGAGGAGGTCTGGGCCGGGATGTTGCGCGATGCCCTTGCCGGCGACGAAGCGCGGTATCGCTGCTTTCTGGAGGCGATCACGCCGAGCCTGCGGCGGCTGGTACAGGTGCGTGCGGGGGGCATGGGCGCGGCGGATTGCGAGGACATCGTGCAGGATACGCTGCTTGCCATCCATCTCAAGCGCCATACCTGGCG
>PXAW01000557.1 GCA_003567055.1 Hyphomicrobiales bacterium | reverse complement strand
TCTTCTTCAAGGCATGCATAACGGTGTCATCCATCTGTCCGGAATCTGCGGGCTGATCCGGAAAAACGCTGCATCTTCGGTAGCGCCGTGAGCGCCCCCGTGATGCGCACGAATGGCGACGCGCCGGCATCGGGCCTTGCGCCCATCACCGTGAGGATGATCGATCCGTATCTGGCACAAATCATCTGCACTCCTCGCGCCGGCCATCCGCACGAAGAGACAGGTCAGGTGACGAATGATCGTCGAAGAGCCCGTTCCCTACGCCGGCATTGCCCGGATCAGGTTCGATGGGTTGGCGGATCGCGCCTCTCAGCCCCTCACGGGCACCCCAACGGCAAGCGCGACGTTAACCGGGCCGGGTGCGAACCGCAAGACCTTGCATGAAGACCTTGCATGAAGGCCTCGCATGAAGGCCTCGCATGAAGGCCCGGCAGCGAGATTTCGCATCAAGGCCGGCATGTCCCGAACCAACGGCACATACAATCTTAAATCTAGAATAGGCGATGATTTACACCAGAATACAAGTCCTTCTATTAATTTGTATAAACAATCGGAAAACACTTCGACGCCTATTCTGTCGATGTTTCCGGGGTGGGCCCAGTCGTCGCATGGCGGCCTCTGCGGAAACACGTATGGTCCGTCCGCCCTGTCACGGGCAAGGGGGGGGCGGAGCCGGCAATCATCCGCCCCCCGCCACGATGGGTCCGGGACGGGCCATACGGATCACCTGAAAACGGACCGGGCCGAGGCAGAACCGATGGATCAGCAAGCACCGATCACCAGCGTTGATCTGCCTGATCGCCCTGCCCGCCGGACGTTGGGAACAGGAGCCGCCATGGGCAACAAAGCGCCCGGAAAACGCATCGGACCGGTCTCGACGACCGAGCTGGAACTGTTCTACCAGCCGCAGGTCGCGCGTCTCGACAACCGGGTGATTTCGGTGGAAGCCCTGCTGCGCCGCAAGCATCCGCATGAAGGATGGCTCGGCCCCCGGGAGGTGCTGGACCTGCTTCACAAGGAAGAGGAATTGCGGGCACTTGACTGGTGGGTTCTGGAACGCGCCTGTCGCGACGCCCGGGCCTGGCCGGGCCTCGGCGTCAGCGTGAACATCTGCGCCCCGCATTTCGCACATGCCGGCTTCGCCGAAGAGGCGATCGCCCGGATCGACGCCTCGGGACTGGCCCGCGATCGCGTGGAGCTGGAACTGATCGAAAACGCCTATATTCGCGATTTCGACCGCGCTGCGGTGAATATCGCGGCTTTGCGCAAAGCGGGCATCAGGATTGCGCTCGACGATTTCGGCACCGGCTATTCCAGCCTGACCTATCTGATGAATCTCACGATCGACAAGGTGAAGATCGACAGATCCTTCATCAAGGACGTTCATCTGATGCGTTCGGCTGCGATCGTCCAGTCCATCGTGGCGCTGTCGCGATCACTGGGCATGCGCGTGACGGCGGAGGGGGTGGAGACGCAGGAACAACACAAGATCCTGCGCGCATCCGGCTGCCACTTTCTCCAGGGGTTCCTGTTCTCACGCCCGGTCTGCGCCGAAGACATCACCGCGCTGATCGCCGATTCACGGGGCATGGCGATCCTGCCTGCCAGCGCCAACGCCGCCGATCAGCTGCCCTGACGCAAGAATGCCCCGAGCGCTGCATTCACATCCACGATCTCCTCCGCGATCGCATCGGCCTCGCCCGCCGTGATCACCGCCCCGCCTTCCCTTGCGCCGTTTTCATAGTCCGACAGCACGCGCGCGAGCTCCACCGCACCGACATTGAGACTGATCGAGCGCAAAGCATGGGATGCTGCGGCCAGGCGCTCGGCATTGCTTGCTTCGACCGCTTCACGCAGTTCCGCCAGCCGCCTTTGCGATTCGCTGGCAAACAGCCCCACCACCCGCTCGGCGATCACCTTTGACCCGCCGGCAGCATCGATCAGATCTTCCAGAACCGCCGGATCGATCGGCCCGTCCGCCGGGTCAGCGGCGGCCTGCGGAGATCCGGTTTGCGGCACATCCGTCCGTTCAGCCGATTCCGGCGCGGTGCGGCCTGCCGGCCGACGCTCAGCCGGCAGATGGCGCATCAGGATCTCCTGCAATTGCGAAAGCGTGAAGGGTTTCGACAATGCCGCATCCATACCCGCCTCGCGCCAGGCCTGCGCCTGCGCGCCGACCACATGCGCGGTGAGCGCCACGATTGGAACCGGCGCGCGCCCCTGCCGGGCCTCCCGGATACGGATTTCGCGGGTCGCCGCATAGCCGTCGAGGCCGGGCATCCAGCCATCCATCAGCACCAGATCGTACCCGCCCCCGTCCAGCGCCGCCACGGCTTCATGCCCGTCCTGCACACAATCAGGCGCGATACCGAAACGCCCGAGTGCTGCGCGCGCAACCACCAGATTGGTCTCGCTGTCATCGGCCACGAGCACCCGGGCAGCCGAGAGATCCAGCTGCGCGATCTGCGCCGCCGCAATTTCCGGCCCGGGTTTCGAAATCGCACATCCGGGCAGGGTGAAACGAAAGCACGTGCCCTCCCCCTCGACGCTCTCCAGTTCCATCACGCCGCCCATCCCCTCGACGAGGCGCCGCGCGATGGAGAGGCCGAGCCCGGTCCCGCCATAGCTGCGATGCGTGGTATGATCGGCCTGGGTGAAGGCCTCGAAGATCGCATCCTGCTTGTCCTGCGGGATGCCGATCCCGCTGTCGCGCACGGTGAAGCAGACCCGTTGCGCATCACCCGGCGCCGGCGCGACACCGATCCGCACAGCGCCTTCGCCGGTGAACTTGATGGCGTTCGAGACGAGGTTGGAGACCACCTGTCCCAGCCGCACCGGATCCGCCATGACACCGCGCCCCGGTTCGAGCGCGTTCTCGCAGGTGAATGCGAGCCCTTTCTCGCGCGCCGCATCACCATAAAGCGCATGCACCGCCTCGATCGTCTGGCCGGGATCATGCGGCTCGGGCACGATATCGAGCTTGCCGGCCTCGATCTTCGAGAAATCCAGAATGTCGTTGATGATGGCAAGCAGATTGCGCCCCGATCGCACGATCATCTGAGCCTTGTACCGCTCCGCATCCGCAAGGCGCCCTTCGGCGAGGAGCTCGGCCATGACCAGCACCCCGTTCATCGGTGTGCGGATCTCATGGCTCATGGTGGCGAGGAACGAGGATTTCGCCGCATTGGCCGCATCCGCCTCGGCAGCGGCGCGCTGGTAATCGGCGGTGCGTTCGCGCACCTCCTGCTCCAGATCCGCACGATGGCGCGCGAGTGCGGCATCGCGCTGGGCGATATCGGCGATCATCCGGTTGAATCCGGCGATCAGCAGATCGATCTCGCGCCCCGCCCGCGCCGGGACATCGAGCGGTCGCGCCGCGATCTGCTCGCGCGGACCGCCGCCCAATCCGGTCATCGCGGCACTGAGAAGCGCGAGCGGGCGGGTGATGGCGCGTTGCAGTGGCAGGACGATGAGCAGCGCGATCGCGAGCGCGAGCAGCGCGCCGACCAGGGTGACGCCCACCGCATCGCGCAGCTTTGCCGGCAGATCCCGCGTATCGGCGATCAGCCGCAATTCCCCGATCTCTCTGCCGCCGCGTGTCACCGGGGTGACGATGGCGATGGTCTGCGCAAAGAACAGATCCCGCAGGGCGAGCGGCGCATCGGGTCCGTCCAGGACCGGCCCCCCGGCCAGCATTTCCGTGCGCCCGCTGCGCGCCATGATCCGGCCATCCGAATCGCGGATGGCGACATGAACGAGCCCGTCGATGCGTCCCACCGAGGCGAGCGCCGACTGCACGGCGCGATCATCCCCGCGCCGCATGCCCTCCGCAGCCGCGCCGGCGAGGACACTGGCCTGTGCGACGAGGACATCGCGCTTGGCCTCGCCATAGCGAACCAGCTCGTTCCAGCCGGCGAAAACGAGGGCAACGGCCTGGGCAGCCGCGATCGCGATGGCGATCATCAGCAGCAGGCGGGTACGGATCGTCGTTCCGGATGGGCGTGTCATGCGCCGATAATGACCCGCAACCCCTAAGATTTCTTATGCAGATGAAATCCCGCAGCAACGAAAACCGACCTTGAAGCTCTGCGCGCACAATAACACAACTATAAATTATAAGAGCCAAGCCCTCAAAAGCTTCACACGGCGCGAAAGACAATTTTTTATTGTGTGGATATCTGTCTCTATAGATGCGAACCCGATCCTTGTTCGAGAAACCGGGCAATTCACCAAAGAATTCGTTCAGTCTTTTGCGTTATGCCGGCACATGATGGCTGATGATGATGCGACAGGAGAGGCCGGAATGGGCGACCCGCATGAAACGAAACAGCGCTTCCGCTTCGTCCTGGACGAAGCCGTGAGCCTGCTCGTCATCGATGACGACCCGATCCAGAGGGAATTCTCGCAGGTTTATCTGGCGTCGCCCGTGGCGGAGGTCCATACGGTCGAATCTGCCGAAGAGGCGATTTCTGTCCTCGACACACAACAATTCGACATCGCGCTGGTCGATGTCGATCTCGATGGCATGGACGGCATCTCGCTGGTGCGGCAGTTGCGCGCCGATCACCGGTTCGACGATATGGCGATCATGGTCATTACCGGGCGCGAGGACATGGCCTCGATTGACGCCGCTTTCGATGCCGGCGCGACTTCCTTCGCGGTCAAGCCGATGAACTGGCGTCTGCTCAGCCATCAGATCAAATTCCTGCTGCGCGCGCATCGCGCCATCGGCGCCTCCCCCGCCCATGCCTGAATGTCGTACCGGAGGATACGATGGACAAAACCCGGTCTGATGACGAGCCACGGCAGGGTTACGTGCCCGGGCAGGAACGCAGAGGCGCGAAGCGGCGAAACCTGCGAATTCCCTCGCTGATCTTCGATCCGGCGCAGCACGTCCGCCTGCCCTGCACACTGGTCAATCTCTCGGAAACGGGGGCGGGCCTTCAGATCGACCGCAAGAGCACGTTGCCGGAGCGCTTCATTCTCCTGATCGCGGGAGCAGAGGCGCTGAAGCGGGTCTGTATCTGTGTGCGGCGCAACGGACGCAGTGTCGGCGTCCGCTTCAACGATACTCAAAACGTTTGAAAAAAAGCGGAATACTTCGGATTCCCGACAATTCGCTTCAAACAATTTTTAATGAATCAGCGCATCTTACGTTTCGTCAGCTGCGCTGAATTGCTCGCAAAACGGCAACCCAATTCTTGTCGCAACTGCATGAGAGACCACCGACAGCGCGACCATGCTGTCATCGAGGAGAAAGACATGCCGGTAATCGGCAAGATCACCTCGCTTTTCCGGGCGACCTGGCGCAAGCGGCTGCGCAAAGATACAGCCGGCAGCGTTGCCGTCGTTGCAGCGCTTTCGCTGCCTCTGCTTGCCGGCGCGGCCGGCCTTGCGGTCGATCTGTCGCGCATGACGATGACCAAGGCGAGCCTCCAGAGCATCGCCGATCATCTGGCCCTCTCCGGCGCGCGCGAAATGCAGCTGCGCCAGCGCGACCTCGCGGCACTGGAGGCGTATCTGGAAGCACGCGGGCGGGACTATCTCGATGAGCAGGGGCTCATCGCCGATATCAGCGCCGTGATCGACCCGCGTGAACACAGTGTACGCATCGTTTTCGAAGGCTACCCCGAGACGATTTTCATCAAGGCTTTCCGGGGCGAAAGATCCGCCGTATCAGTCGAGGCGGTCGCCATGTCGGTGGGTGGAGAATACCCGCTCTGCCTCGTGACCCTGGATGAGAGCGCACAGCACAGCATGCAGTTCAGCACCCGCACCCGCGTCAATGCACCCGGCTGCGCCTTCTATGCCAATTCGACGAACCACCGCGCGGTTCATATCCAGGGTAATTCCAGGCTGGAGGCCGCGCTCGTCTGCGCTGCGGGCGGGATCGCGACCACCGGCGCCTTCACCTCGAGCGCGCATCGTGAAACCGATTGTCCGCCGCTCGCCGATCCGCTGCGCAGCCGCGCACTCCCGGAGCCGGGGCCGTGCATCATGGATGGGCGCAACCGTATCAGCGACCGCCGCATTCTCGATCCGGGAACCTATTGCGGCGTGGTCGAATTGCGAGCGGGCGCGGATATCGAATTGCGTCCCGGAAACTACGTTTTCCCCGGCGCGCTGCGGATCTTCGACGGTGCGCGGCTTGCGGGAGATGAGGTCAACCTGCATTTCCATGGCGTCGGCCCGGATCACGACATCGTTCTCAATGTCGGTCGCGAGGCGCATATCGCGCTCACGGCACCGCGCAGCGGCTCCATGGCCGGGCTGCTCCTGACCGGGCAGCAACCAGGTGGCGGCCACCAGCGCTACTATTTCGGCAGCGCGCACGCATCGGTTCTGACGGGGACGATCTATCTCCCCGACGGGCATTTCTCCGTCGGCTCGGGGGTCACCATAGCTGATCGCTCCCCCTTCACCATCATCGTGGCGCGGCGCTTCACGCTGCAACAGGGGCCGGAGCTGAGCTTCGAAGGCGAAACGGGGATCGTGCTCAATACCGATTACCACCTGTCGGACGTCCCGATCCCGCCAGGTCTCGGCCCCAATGGCGGATCGATCGTGCTCACCCGCTGACGGGGATCCCTTGAACGAACGACGAGCGCCCGGCCCGCGAAAACGAACCGGGCGCCATGCTTTTCAGCCGTTGACCGGCCTCAGTCGATCCCGCCGAGGCAGAGGAACTTGATCTCGAGATAATCGTCGATCCCGTATTTCGAGCCCTCGCGGCCCACGCCGCTCTCCTTGACGCCGCCGAAGGGCGCGACTTCGTTGGAGAAGACGCCGACATTGATCGAGACGATGCCGTATTCCAGCGCCTCCGCCACACGCCAGACCCGGCCCACATCGCGCGAGTAGAAATAGGCGGCGAGGCCGAATTCGGTGTCGTTGGCCATGCGGATCACCTCCGCCTCGTCCTTGAAGCGGAAGACCGGGGCGAGCGGCCCGAAGGTCTCCTCGCGCGCGACCTTCATCTGCGGCGTGACATCCGCGAGCACGGTGGGCTTGTAGAAGCTGCCGCCCAGCGGATGGCGCTCGCCGCCGGTGAGCACCTTCGCGCCCTTGCCCGTCGCGTCCTTGATATGATCCTCGACCTTGGCCACTGCCGCGTCATCGATCAGCGGACCGATCTGCGAACCGTCCTCGAAACCATCCGCCACCTTCAGGTTCTCGGTCGCGGCGGCGAGCTTCTTCACGAAGGCATCGTAGACGCCGTCCTGCACCAGGATGCGGTTGGCGCAGACGCAGGTCTGCCCGGTATTGCGGAATTTCGACGCGATCGCACCCTCGACGGCGGCATCGACATCGGCATCGTCGAAGACGATGAAGGGCGCGTTGCCGCCCAGTTCCATCGAGACCTTCTTCACCGTGCCGGCGGAGGCCGCCATCAGCTGCTTGCCGACTTCCGTCGAGCCGGTGAAGGTGATCTTGCGCACGATGGGATTGGTCGTGAGCTCCTCGCCGATCGCACTGGCGCTTCCCGTGACGATGCTGAACACGCCCTTGGGGATACCCGCGCGCTCGCCGAGCTCGGCCAGAGCCAGCGCGGAGTAAGGCGTCGCGGAAGCGGGCTTGAGCACCATGGTGCAGCCGGCGGCCAGCGCCGGGCCGGCCTTGCGCCCGATCATGGCATTGGGGAAGTTCCACGGCGTGATCGCGCCGCACACGCCCACGGGCTGCTTGATCACCATCAGCCGGCGCCCGGCATTGGGCGAGGGGATCATGTCGCCATAGACCCGCTTGCCCTCCTCGGCGAACCACTCGACGAACGAGGCGCCGTAGACGATCTCGCCGGCGGCCTCGGCCAGCGGCTTGCCCTGCTCGCGGGTCATCAGATAGGCGAGGTCGTCCTTGTTCTCGATCATCAGATCGAACCACTTGCGCAGGATCGTCGCCCGTTCCTTGGCGGTTTTCGCCCGCCAGGCTGGCAGCGCCGCCTCGGCCGCATCGATGGCGCGGCGGGTCTCGGCCTCGCCCATGCCGGGCACCGTGCCGAGCACCTCGGCCGTGGCCGGATCGGTGACCTCGACCGTCTTCTTGTCGTCGGCCTCGACCCAGGCACCGTCGATGTAGCAGCGCTCGATGAAGAGCGACGGGT
>PXAW01000432.1 GCA_003567055.1 Hyphomicrobiales bacterium | reverse complement strand
TGGAAAAAATCCTGTGCGGCAGGATGACGCAGTGCTCACGGCACGTCGTCACGCAGTTCGAAACCCGCCCGCAGCCCGATCACGGCGCCGCAGAGGAGGTGGATCAGCCACGCGCCGGGCGGGAAGGCGATGAAGGGCGAGAGCACCAGCGGCGCCAGCGCGATGGCGAGGCCGAGCACGGCCATGTCGCGCCAGTCGCGCCGCAACGGCTGCGCCACGTTCTTCGCCGCGACGAACACGGCTGCGATGGCGAGCAGGCTCGTGACGATACCCGGCCCCGCATAGAGATCGGCGCGCAACGCATAGGCGAGCAGGACGAGCGATGCCGCGAGAGCGACCACGGGCATCGGAATGCGCAGAAGCTGGATCGGTTGCATGAACGTATCTCCTCACAGCGACGGTTCAGAAGTTGAGCGTGGTCACCAGTTCGTTGAGCTGGATGACGGCGCGGTTGATGTAGAAGCCCTGCAGGACCAGGTGATTGGCCAGCAGCCCGTCGCTGCGGGCATTCATCACGATCAGGGGATCGAGCTGCGAGGCATAGCGCAGGGTCGTCACCGTCTGCTGCCAGACGGAGGAGAGCCCGCGCGCGGCGATCAGGGGCTCGAAATCACGGCCGAGCTCGCGCAGCAGCAGGTAATAGGCATAGGTCACCCCCTTGTTGCGAAAGAAGATGTCGTCGGCCTCGAAATCGATCAGCCAGAACACGTTGCTGCGGCTGTGCTGCTCGAGCTGCGCGGTCTGCGAACCGAGATCATCGGCGATCCGGGTCAGCGTCGAGGCCAGCGCATCGGCGCGCCGCTCGAAGATCGCCTGCCCCTGGGCCACGCGGTTATTGTAGGAGGTCAGCGCACGCAGGGCGGCGCGGTATTGCTGATCGCTCGTCACCGTGGGCATCAGCGACTTGTCGAACGCGATATGCCAGATATCGCCGGGGAATTGCAGAAAGCCGGCAGCGCGCTCGAGATCCGGATCCGCCCGCGACGAGCCGCGCGCCCGCCCGATCGTATCCACCATCTCGAAGGAGAAGCGCCCCAGCGCCTGGATGATGCCGAGCTGGAAATTCGGGGCGTTGTCGCGCAGGCCGCCCGGCATGAACCACGGATCGTTGGGCAGCCAGCCATGCTGGTTGACCTCGCGATCAACCAGGGCGATCGCCATGTTCATGGCATGGCTGCCGCCTTCGACGGCGGCGGGGGGCATGAAATCGGGATTGGCGTCCATGCGCGTCATCACCGAGCCGACGACGCCGAAATAGACGACGAGGAAACCGGCGAATCCGATCAGGCCGCGCCGCGCGATGGTGCGCCAGTCGCGCCCGAATGCGAGCTTCGCCACGAAGATCGCCGCATCCACGGCGATCGCGCGGGGCTCCCGGGGGACGTGCCGCTCGATCGCAGACTCGTCCCGGGGCACGGGAACGAGGGCGCGCGAGCGACCGCCGGCACCTTCGGATCTTCCATTATGCGATCCTGCGGGCAGATGGCCGGCCTGTGCCATGATCAGGCCTCCTCACGGCGCGTGCTGACGGGCTGGCGCGCATGAAGCGACGCGGCGAGCGGCAGCGTGAGCGGCGGCGTGAGCGATGTCTCGGCGGGTGCGGGCAGCGCGCCGGGAATCGTGATGACCAGCGGCGCGGCGCTGTTTTCCCCTTCGTCGGCCTTCGCCTCCTCCTGCAATCGCCGGGCTGCGTCATTGGCGACGAGGAATGCGAAGAACAGGCCGAGTGCCGAGACGAGAACCAGCTCGATGCCGAAGATGAAGATGCCGAACAGACTCGTCATCGCGAAGGGCAGCACCATCGCCCAGGCCAGACGCGGCGAGAGCGCGAACAGGCCGGCAAGCGGCGCGAAGCCGTTGTCACGCAGGAACAGCAATGATTCGCGCCGCGCCTTGCGTCCGATCGCCTGCATCGTCGGCAGGCCATCGATCCATGCGCGCATCCGCGTGCGGAAGCGCCCTTGGAGATCGCGGAAGCGCACTTGCAGATCGCGCGCCGCGCAGCCGAGATGCGTCGCCGATGCGGCGGCCCGCTCCGGCAGGCTGCCCAGAACCGGGTGCCTGCGCAGATCGGCGAGTGCCGGCATTGTGCGAAAGGCGGGCATCGTGACGAGGGCGGGCGCGCGCGCGGCTTCGCGTGTGGTCACGTCTTCGCGAATGGTCATGGCTGCCTCCGGGTTCGCATGATGCCTTGCAAACGGCGCGCCGGGCCGTTTCATCCCGCCCGGCGCAAAAAACCTGCTTCAGCCTCCCGGATGACGACATCGGGTCGCAGCCGGGATGAAACCCGGGCACGGCCCGTTTGCAGGGTCGAGACAATCGCAGGAGAAGGAGATATCCGATGCTGGCACCCACGCATCATACGGTCGGATCATCCGCCGCCACACGCCACCAGGACGGGCTGATGCGCCAGCTCGTTCAGGAAAGCCTGGACCGGCTCGCCGCCACCTATCGCGACTGGCGCTTCGAGCGCGACATCGTCGCGATCACGCGCGTGCTGGAGCGGCTCAATGATCGCCAGCTCGCCATGCTCGGCCTGTCGCGGGCGATGCTCGATGTCGATGTCGAGCGCCTCGCCATCCGCGCCGGCTACGAGGAGGATACGACCTTCACGGTGATTCGGGAGAAGGACGCCGCGCCGCGTCGCGACAGCCGGCAGGATCAGGGGATCTCGCTGTTTCATGCCTGAAACGGTCCGTATCCCGGATCTGCGCCACAGCGCTTTGCGATCTGACGGATTCGGGCCGGAACGCGGTCTAGTCACCCGGTCGGCGCATTGCCGGGGGGAGGGGCGTCTCGCCGAAATCGACACGGGAATGCTGGAGGACCGTGCCGGTTTCGTCGACGATCAGGCGCATACGGCAATTGTCGTGGAAGAAGGTCAGCCGCCAGCGCCCGGCATCCTCCCCCGTGCCGCGCTCCGTCATCGTGGTGATCGAGCCGTCGCGCAAACCCGCCATCACCCGCTCCGGTGTCAGCGAAAACGCCTGCGCGACGAGGCGTGCATCGACGAGCGGGTCATCGCCGTCGAACGCGATACGCATGCCCTGTTTGCCCGTCTGGTCGCGCATCGGCTCCTCAATTCGCCATCAGAACGGGGAGGGCGGGGCCGGCATCGAAGATCATGTGGCTGGCGCTGCCATAGACCAGATCACGCAGCCGGGCATGGCGCTTGGCACCCATCACCAGAAGATCGGCTCCGCTATGCGCGCAGAACGCGGTGATGCAGGCACCGATCTGACGGCCCTGGCGTTCGATACCGGTAAATTCCGCGTTGATTCCGCGCTGCGCCAGGCGCCGGCAGAGTTCGACGCCCGACTGGCCGGCCCGCGCGTCGCCGCCGTCATGGATGGTGGTGACCAGCACCCGATCCGCGCCTTGCAGAAGCGGCATCGCATCATGCAGGGCACGCGTCGCCGCGCGTGATGCATCCCAGGCGACGACGATGGTCGATGCGGCGCATTGCGCCTGCCCGGGTACCAGCAGAACCGGGCGTCCGGTATCAAACAGGATGTGATCGGCCAGATGCTTGCGCGGGAAGGTGAGCGGGCCCTGCGTGCCGATCACCACGAGATCGCTCAGCCGCGCGTAATCGGCCAGGGTTTCGGCGATGGTGAAGGCGTAATTGCGCCCGGTCACGATCTCGACGGGGACGCCATGCGCGGCGGCTGAACGGCTGAGAATACCGGCCATTGCCCGTTGCGCCGGCGTCGTCTCGCCCTGCGCCTCGCGCGCCATTTCCGCTTCGTCCTCTTCCTCGCCGGCGAGATTGGTGATCTCGAAGACCAGCACCGTGAGGCGTCCTCAGCGCGATGCCGCGAGATCGAGAGCATAGGCGGCATGTGGGGGGATTGTGCCGCCGGCGCCGTCCGGTGCCGGGGCGTAGGCCGCATCGACCGGCGAGACCTGGATGAGAATGTCCACGATGCGACGCGCTCCTCGCTTTCGGCAAAATCAAGCTCGGCGAATTCAAGCTCGGCAGAACCGGAATCAATGTGGGACCCGCGCCATCCCGGCACAAGGCGGGCGATTGCGGATACGGCGTGTCGGGGCGTCACACGGGCGCTCCGGGGATGGCGTCGGCATCTGCGATATGGCATGCTGAAACGCGGTGCAGGACTTCTCCGTCGGCATCTCACTGCCGGCACCTCTCCACGCAACCCGATTCGCCCGATCACGGAACGTCCCGATGCCCAGCGATACCACGCCCGTCTTCTCGAAAAGCGCCGTCGCGGCGCCATCGCCGCTGGCCGCAGAGACCGGTGCGCGCGTTCTGGAGGAGGGCGGCAATGCGGTGGAGGCGATGATCGCCATGGCGGCGACCATCGCCGTGGTCTATCCGCATATGAATGCCATGGGCGGCGACGGTTTCTGGCTGATTCGCGAGCCCGACGGAAAAGTGACCGGGATCGAGGCCTGCGGCCCCGCCGGCGCCCGCGCGACGCGGGATTTCTACCGCGAGGCCGGGCATGAGACGATTCCCGCGCGCGGGCCATTAGCGGCCCTGACCGTTGCCGGCGCCGTCGGCGGCTGGGCGCTCGCACAGGAAGCGGCGAAGGCTGCGGGCGGGCGCCTCCCCCTGCCGGTCCTCCTCGAAGACGCGATCCGCCATGCCCGCGAGGGTTACCCGGTGGCCGAATCCGAGCAGCGTTACTGGGATCGCGAGGCCGGCGGCGCCACGCTCGAAGCCTTGCGCGCGGTGCCCGGTTTCGACGCGACCTATACGCTGGCCGGCGAGCCGCCCCGCGCGGGCGCGTCGCGCCGCGTCCTGCCTCTGGGCGATACGCTGAGCCATCTCGCTGATGCGGGCCTGGCCGATTTCTATCGCGGCGATGTCGGGCGCGAGATCGCGGCCGATCTGGAACGCGCCGGTGCGCCGGTGACCCGCGCGGATCTCGAATCATACGCGGCGCGTGCGGTGCGCCCGCTCAGCCTGCGGCTGACGGATGCGACCCTGTGGAACTTCCCGCCGCCCACCCAGGGCATCGCCTCGCTGATGATTCTGGGCATGTTCGAGCGGCTCGGCGTGACGCGCCGCGACAGCCTCGACCATCATCACGGGCTGATCGAGGCGGTCAAGCGCGCCTTTGCCATCCGTGACCGGGTGGTGACCGACCCGGCCCGGCTCGATGCCGATCCCGACGCCCTGCTCACCCCCGATGCGATCGCCCGCGAGGCGGGGGGCATCGACATGGCCCGCGCCGCCGCCTTCCCGCTCGCGGCTGATCACGGCGATACCATCTGGATGGGCGCGATCGACGATGCGGGGCGGGCGGTCTCCTATATACAATCGGTCTACTGGGATTACGGCGCGGGGCTCGTCCTGCCCGCCACGGGCGTGTTGTGGCAGAATCGCGGGATGTCGTTCTCCCTCGATCCCTCTGCGCGCAACCCGCTGCAACCGGGTCGCAAGCCCTTCCACACGCTGAACCCGGCGCTCGCGGTCTTCAATGACGGGCGGGTGATGTCCTATGGCTGCATGGGCGGCGACGGCCAGCCGCAGACGCAGGCGCAGATCTTCACGCGCTACCGCTTCGGCATGGATCCCGCCGCAGCGGTCGATGCGCCGCGCTGGCTGCTCGGACGTACCTGGGGGCAGGATTCGACCACGCTGAAGCTCGAAAACCGCTTCGACCCCGATATCGTCTCCGGTCTTGCGGCACGCGGTCAGATCGTGGAGGAGATCGGATTGCCCTATGCAGACCTGCTCGGCCATGCCGGCATGCTGGTGCGCCACCCCCGGGACGGGCGCATCGCCGCCACGCATGATCCGCGCGCCGGGGGCGCGACACGCGGGATGGGGGGCGCATGAACCAGGCCCGGCCCGATCCGCACAGGCGGTACGATACCACCCCGCGTTCCGATCCGCGCACGCGCTACGCGATCTATTTCGCGCCGCGCCCGGAGACGCCGCTGTGGCGCTTCGGGTCGAGCGTGCTCGGTTACGATTCCGCCCGTGGCGAAGACGTGCCCCGGCCGGATCTGGGCGCGATTACGCCGGAGCGGCTCGCGGAACTGACGCGGCGCCCGCGCATCTACGGCTTCCACGCCACGATCAAGCCGCCGATCCGGCTCGCCGAGGGCTGCGACGAGGCGGGTCTGATCGCAGCGCTCGATGCCTTCTGCGCCGATTGCGCGCCGGTCACGCTGGCTCCGCTCGTCATCGCCGAACTGGGTGCAGACGGCGATGACACCGCCTTTCTGGCGCTGGTCGAATCCGGCCCAGAACAGACACCCGCGCTGCGTGATCTCGAGGCGCGGGCGGTCATCGCCTTCGAACCCTTCAGGGCCCCGCTCACGGCGGAGGAATATGCCCGGCGCAATCCGCAATCGCTGCCGCCGCGCAAACGCGCATTGCTCGATCAATACGGCTATCCCGCCGTCCTTGATGCCTTTACCTTCCATATGACCCTGAGCGGGCGGGTCTCGGCCAGCGAGCGCGCGATGCTGAAAACCGGGTTGGACGCCCTGCGGCGGGCGATGCTGCCCGATGAGGCCGCAGTCATCGACCATCTGGCTCTGTGCCGGCAGATACCGGGCGAACCCTTTCGCATCCTGCATCGTGCCGGTTTCGGGAAAGCGCGCCTTCCCTGAACGGGGTGCCCGGGCCGCCGGGCCGGCTTCAGAACAGGCGACGGCGCAGCAATGTGGATTGCAGGGCGCTGAATTCCTGCGGCATCAGATCCTCGTCGCGCAGGGTCTCCACCTGGCCTGCATTTGCCGGCATCTTTGCAGCGGAGCCGGGGCCGGGATGCTGCACGCGGTTTGCCTGGTCATGCGCCATGGCCGGGGCTGTCCGGCGGGGTACGGGATCCTCGCCGCGATCTCTCGCCAAACTCTCCACCGCCAAACTCTCCACCGCCAAACTCTCCCCCGCCAGGCTCTCCCCCGACAGGCTCTCTCCGGACTCGCGCATGCTGCCGGCACGGCGCCAGCGGGCGATGACGGCGGCGATGTCGCCATGGGTCAGCGCGGTCTCGTTGCGTGCGCCCAGATTGTTGTCCGGGCCGGGCAGGAACTGCGCCGGAAGGCTGTCGAAGCGGATGCGCATGGGCAGCGGCACGGCTTCGCCGAAAGCGAAGACCTCGCGAATGCCCAGAGCCGGCACGAAGGCGACGAGGGATTCCGCCGCATCCGAGACGGCGCTCTTGACGATGGCCTGGTCGCGGTCATTGGCCATGCGCATGGCGAAAAGGGTGCTGCATTGCGAGATGATCGGCGGATCGAGATCGGCGGGGCGCTGGGTCACCAGGCCGAGCCCGATACCGTATTTGCGGCCCTCCTTGGCGATGCGCGAGATCGCCTTCTTGGTCGGGCCGAAACCGAGATGGCGTTCGGCTGGGGCATAGCGATGGGCTTCCTCGCAGACGAAGAGCAGGGGCACGGCCCCGCCGCTCCACAGCCCGAGCTCGAAAGCCAGCCGCGCCAGCACCGAGACGACGGAATCGACCACCTCCGCGGGCAATCCGGCAAGCTGCATCACGGTGATGCGGCGCCTGTGATCGGTGAGGTTGAACAGGCCGTCGAGGGTCTCGACCATGGTATCACCGCCGATATTGGCATCAGCGAACATGAAGGCGTAGCGCGGATCCTGAGAGAGCGAGCGGATTCGCGCGATCAATCGCTGATAGATCGGCACTTCCGAGCGGTTCTCGAGCCGCCCCATCCCCTCGTCGAGCAGCCGCAACAGATCCGCGAGCCGATAGGGAGCCGGCGTATCCACCGTGAACCCGCCCGTACCGCCGCTGCCGGGCCGGCGCAGGCTCGCCCCCGCGCCGCTGCGCTCCTGGGCATAGGCGGCTTTGGCGTCCATGATCGCCTGGGCCAGCAGATTGACCTCGGCATCGACGCCCGGGCGGGCGCGAAACAGCGCATCGACGAATTCTTCGAAGGCGAACATCCAGAAGGGAAGCCGCAGATTTTCCGGTGTGATCAGCCGCATCTGCGACTTTTCGAAGCAATTGGCGTATTCGGCATGCGGATCGAGCAGGAAGATCCGCTGGCGCGGGCGCTCGGCGAGAACGGCGCGCAGCATCAGGGCGATGCCGCTGGATTTGCCGACACCGGTCGTGCCGAGCACCGCGAAATGCTTGGTCAGCATTTCATCGATATCGACATAGG